>CAMALN010000026.1 GCA_945836565.1 uncultured Lachnospiraceae bacterium | reverse complement strand
TTCAATCGGTATATTTTAGTCGAAAAAATGCCGATAAATATATATATTATTATCGGATAATATCTTACAAAAAATAAGTCTTGTTTGATTTGTTTGATGGGAAAGTTCTATGTTCCTTAAAAAATGGGGGATGGATTATGGAGAGAGATTGGGTATATCTTAATATTGACGAGAGACATATGTGGGTATCTCTCACCTTAAAGCAGCCTGAGGGAGAGGAAAACATTGTCTTTACATCTGAATTTATAGAAAGCTATCTAAAGGATAACGGAATAAAGGCAGGCATTGACAAGGAGGCTATAGCTGCTCTTGTGGAGTATGTGGAATATGGCAGAGAGGTTATCGTAGCAAAGGGTAAGGCGGCAGTAGACGGGCAAAATGGCTTTTATCAATACATGGTATCTCTTGAGGATGCAAAGAATAAACCCAAGATTAATAAGGATGGCTCTGTAGATTATTACAATTCATTAAAGCTTGCTATGGTAAAGGAGGGAGAGCTTATTGCTCTGTATGTGCCGGCAACCAATGGTGAGTATGGATATACAGTCTTCTCAGAGATAATTCCTCCTGTCAAGGGTAAGGATTTAAGACCTATAAAGGGCAAGGGCTTCGTGGTAAGTGAGGACGGAAGAGAATATCGCGCAGCGTTTGATGGTAGGATATATAAGCAGCAGGATTCCATAATAGTGGAAAAAATATATATAGTAAATCATGACCTTGATATTAGTGAAGGAAATATAAGCTTTAATGGCGATGTGGAGATAAGAGGGGATGTGAGGTCCGGTCTTAAAATCGAAGCCGGAGGAGATATATTTGTACATGGACATGTTGGAGCCTGTCTGCTTTCGGCTGGTGGAAACATAACCATAAAGAAGGGTATTCAGGGTAGAGAAAGGTGTAGGATAATATCCAAGAAGGATGTGGTGGCAAGCTTTGTGGAAAGGTGCGAAATCCATGCGGAGGGTAACGTGTATGCGGACTATCTGCTGGACACTGTGGTTTCTGCCGGACAGAAGGTTACGGTCACGACAAAAAGGGGCTGCATCGTAGGCGGTGAAATATACGGAAAACAGGGAATAATTGCAAAGGAAGCAGGCAATTCCACAAATGTGACAACTAAGCTTTCGATAGGAATTAATCCTGAGGATGTCAGACGAGTAAATGAGATGAAAAGGCGTCTCAAAAAACTAGAAAAGGATATAGAGCTGTTGGATAAAAATATGAAGATATATGAGAAAATGGACGGCTCTAAAAGGACTAAGGAAACAGAGGCATTACGTATGAAGATAGTACGTGCTAAGGTTACCTTGAATACAGAATACACCAAGCTTAAAAACGAGGTTTTGTACTATGACAGTGAAAATGAGCGGGCCCGTTTAGAAGCAGTGGTTCATATAAGCTGTACGGTATATCCCGGAGTTTTAGTGTGTATAGGAAACAGCATGAATAATGTGAAATACGCATACAGGGATGTGGAATTCAAGCTGGTAAATCAGGATGTAATAATGAAAGGCGGACATGAAGATGATGACTGAAGAAAACCCATTGGGAACAGCACCCGTAGGGAAAATGCTTAGACAATTTGCGGTACCAAGTATAATAGCTATGCTGGTTAGTGCTTTATATAATATGGTTGACCAATTTTTCATAGGAAGAAATGTTGGCGCACTCGGCAATGCCGCGACCAATATAGTGTTTCCCCTTTCAACCTCATGTGTTGCCATAGCACTTTTGTTCGGCATAGGAGGAGCATCAGCATTCAATCTTGCCTTGGGAAGAAATGATAAGGATAGGGCTGCGAGATATATAGGAAATTCTGTTGTTGGCATGTTTCTTATGGGTATAGGCATTGCTGCAGTTACAGAGATTTTTATGTATCCTCTGCTTAGATTCTTTGCGGCATCGGATAGTGTTATGGTGTATGCTGTTCCTTATACAAGGATAACAGCCATAGGCTTTCCTTTTATGATATTTGCTACAGGTGGCGGACATCTTATCAGGGCGGACGGAAGTCCGAAGATGACTATGCTTTGCAATATGTCAGGCGCGATAATCAATACTATCCTGGACTATCTGTTTGTGAGCAGATTTGGCTGGGGTATGGAGGGTGCAGCCTATGCAACAGTGATAGGACAGGTTATATCTGCGGGTATTGCATTGTGGTATATGATGTTCAGATTCAAGACAATAAAACTAAAGCCGTCGTATTTTGTGATAAGCGGTGAGGCTATAGGAAGAGTTGCAGCACTGGGTATGGCACCTTGTACCAATCAGCTCGCTATGATGGTAGTGCAGATAGTTATGAATAAGTCGCTTAAATATTATGGAGGCCTAAGCAGCTTCGGTGAGGATATACCTATAGCTTGTGTGGGTATAATATCCAAAGTGTCGATGGTGTTCTTTTCATTTATAATCGGAATATCACAGGGCTTACAGCCTATTGTGAGCTTCAATTATGGTGCCGGAAGGTATGACAGAGTAAAAAAGGGATATGCAACAGCAATGAAGATAAGTGCAGTTTTATCTGTATTTGCTTTCCTTATGTTCTGGATATTCCCGCGTGATATTATATCGGTCTTCGGAAAGGGAAGCGAGGAGTACTATGAGTTTGCAACAAGATATTTTAGGATATTCCTGTTCTTCACATTTGTGAATTTTATACAACCGATATCATCCAACTTCTTTACGGCTATTGGAAAGCCGGTAAAGGGTGTATTCTTATCACTCACCAGACAGATTTTATTTCTGTTGCCGCTTATATTAATTCTGCCGGTTTTTATGGGTATAGACGGAATAGTATATTCCGGACCGATTGCAGATTTTATAGCCTGTGTGATAGCTACACTTATGGTTGTGAAGGAATTTGCCGGACCGGAGTACAGAGGGATATAAAACAATAATTTGCATTAAAAACCATTGGGACTTATGCAGTGCTAATGGTTTTTATTATTACATAATTCTTACATGATAATTTCATAAAATTGATATGCAAGAATAAATAAATATGTTAAAATTGTTGGGATTTGTCGAAAAGACAAAAATATATGTCACCGGATAAAAAATTAAAGCCGGATTTATGGCAGAAGGAGGATTGGGAATTGGAAGGTAAAACTGGTTCAAAGGTAAACATTATTGAACTGAAATCTATCACGAGGCGTTTTGAGGACGGATTCGCGGCTGTTGAGGACATGAATCTCGAGATAAAAAGGGGAGAATTTGTAACGTTCTTAGGACCATCAGGCTGTGGTAAGACAACAACGCTCAGAATGATAGCAGGTTTTGAAATTCCGACAGAAGGACAGATTTTATTACATGGAGAGGATATAAGCGGTATGCCCGCGTATGAGAGACCTATCAATACGGTATTTCAGCGGTATGCGCTATTTCCACACATGAACATTTATGACAACATAGCATTTGGCTTGAAGCTTAAGAAGCTGCCAAAGGCTGAGATAAAAAAGAAGGTTAAGCGTGTTCTGGAGATGGTAGACCTCGAAGGCTTTGAGACCAGAAAGGTGTCTACGCTTTCGGGCGGACAGCAGCAACGAATAGCAATTGCCAGAGCACTTGTTAATGAGCCGGAGATTCTTCTTTTAGATGAGCCGCTCGGAGCACTCGACTTAAAGATGCGTAAGGAAATGCAGCTCGAATTAAAGAGTATGCACGAGAAGCTAGGGATTACATTTATATATGTAACCCACGATCAGGAGGAGGCACTCACCATGTCTGACAAGATAGTTGTAATGTCAGAGGGAAGGGTGCAGCAGATAGGAACTCCGGAGGATATATATAACGAGCCGAAGAATGCTTTTGTGGCCGATTTCATCGGTGACAGCAATATCTTCAATGGAATTATGACGGACAAGCTGAAGGTCCGTTTTTGTGGTACACAGTTTGATTGTCTTGATGATGTGCCTCATGGTACTCTCATTGACGCTGTAGTAAGACCTGAGGATGTAATCATAACCTCTGAGGAAGAGGGAGCAATTAAGGGAGTGGTAACCTCTGTTATATTCAAGGGTGTACACTATGAGATAACCGTGGAATCAGGTAAGAACGAGATAGTAATACAGTCTACCAAGGCTGCAAAGGTAGGTGACAGGGTAGGACTTAATATCGAGCCGGACGGAATCCACATTATGATAGCGGAGCATACGTTAAACAAGATTGAGTCAAATATAGTCTTTGATAAGGAATATTATCTTGAATTCCTTGATGGCGAGCTTAAGTGTGACTTTACTAAGCTTATACCGGGCTCTCATATGGACGAGGCGGGAGTTCTTGTAGATGCAAACGGAGACGAAATTGATACAGATAAGCTTAAGGTAGTAATTTCGGTTAAGCCAGATGACATAAGTATGAGTGATGATGAGGAAGCCGGAATAATCAGCGGTAAAATCATTAATCTCATATATAAGGGTGACCACTATAGCTATGTAGTGAGAACAGACGTGGATCAGGACTTTATAGTTGACGATGAAGACCTCTGGAATATGGAGGATAGGGTAAGTCTTATTATACCTGAAGATAAAATAGAATACAGCTTGAAGAAGTAGGAGGGGATTCTTGGTTATGAGTGTTTTTCGTTTTTCCAGGAAACAGCTGGGGATTCCTTATGCGCTTTTCCTGATGTTTTTTGTAGTAGCACCGCTTTTGGTAATCATATATTATGCATTTACAAACGGCGAGGGCAGATTTACGCTTGACAACTTAAGCGGCTTTTTCACTGATCCAAATACAATTGGAACACTTTTTTACAGCTTTGCACTTGCTATAGTTACTACGGCCGTATGTCTGATTATTGCGTATCCGATAGCCTATGTGCTTGCAAGGAGTAATATGCGCCATAAGTCAGTCATTGTTATGATTTTTGTGCTGCCAATGTGGATTAATTTTACACTTAGAATTACAGCTTTGAAGGAGATTTTGACGGTCATAGAGGGAAATCTCGCATTTCATCCGTTCTTAAATTCGGTTATAGGAATGTGTTATGATTTTCTTCCGTTTATGATTCTTCCGATGTACACTACTCTTATGAAGCTGGACGGTACCCTGCTTGAAGCGGCAAATGACCTTGGAGCTTCACCGCTTCAAACCTTTCTCAAGGTTACACTTCCTCTCTCCGTACCGGGAATAGTGAGTGGAATAGTAATGGTACTGCTTCCGTCCATGACAAACTATGTCGTGCTCGATATGTTATATAACAGCACATACATTATGGGTAGTCTTATAGGAAGCTATTTTGCAGCTTATGACTGGCATAACGGCTCTATGATTTCACTTATTCTTTTATTGATTATACTGATATTTACACTTTTTACGAATCAATATGAGGATGATACAAATGCGAGAGGAGGTGCTATATTATAATGAAAAAAGCATTTCCGATAATATTTTTAAGTATAATGATAGCTATAATATATATGCCTATACTTGTGCTGGTGGTATACAGCTTTACAGATGCTCCGAATATAGGACCTATACATCATTTTTCGCTTCATAATTACGTGACCTTGTTTACCAGGGAGGAGCTTACATCTATGATATGGGGCACTCTGTTGCTTGCGCTTGGTTCTGCGCTTTTGTCAACTATTCTGGGTACACTTGGTGCTATAGGTGCGTTTTATTCAAAGAAGGGTACGACGACGTTTATGAATTCCATGAATCAGATTCCTGTGGTAAATGCTGATGTTGTGACAGGTTTTTCTATCTGTATTCTTCTTATAGTTACAATGGGAGTGAGTAAGGAGAGCTATATACCTTTGGTTTTGGGACATACTGTGTTATCGGCACCGTTCGTGTATCTGTCGGTTGTTCCGAAGCTTAAGCAGATGGATGGAAGTCTGTATGAGGCCGCCATTGACCTCGGGGCTAAGCCTTCTGTTGCATTAAGAAAGGTTGTTCTGCCTCAGATTATGCCGGGCATCGTATCAGGCTTTGCTCTTGCAGTTACACTTTCGCTTGATGATTATTTCGTGGCAAGCTATACGAAGCCTGCTACCTTTGACACCATAAGCACCTATGTTGTTAATGCGACCAAGGGCTCACAGACAGATATAAAGACAGCTCTATGGGCATTATCTACGATTATATTTGCTGTGGTTATTCTGGTTGTAGTTATCATGAACCTTTCCGGAAGAAGGGATACGAAGAAGGACGGAAAGGAGGCTTCTATATAATGCTTAGAGGAATTTTTAAGAAATTAGGAATTGGACTTTCAGCTCTTGCAGTGGCAACAGGAGTTGCGGCAAACTATAAGACTGTAAATATTACTGCCAAATCTGAGGAGGTTATAAAGCTTCGTATCTGTAACTGGGAGGAATATATCGACCTCGGAGGCTGGGATGAGGAGGAGCTTATTGAGCTAGACAACGGTATATCGATACTGGGAGAGCAGACTATGATGGATGACTTCTGTGACTGGTATTATGACACCTATGGAAAGCGTGTTGAGATAGAATATTCGTGCTTCGGAACCAATGAAGACCTGTACAATCAGTTGAATCTCGGTGATACCTATGATCTTGTGTGTCCTTCGGAATACATGATTATGAAGCTTATCGCAGAGGACAGACTTCAGCCTTTGTCAGAGGGATTTTTTGATGAGAGCAATGAATATAATTATTATATAAACGGGGTATCACCATTTATCAGGGAAGCCTTCGAGACAAATGAGATAGATGGAAAAAGATGGGCGGATTATGCCGCGGGCTTCATGTGGGGAGTAACCGGAATATTATATAACCCCGATGAAATGGAAGCCTCGGATGCTGCGGACTGGAATGTGTTCAATAATCCGGAGTATTATAGAAGAATTACCATCAAGGATAACGTAAGAGATTCTTATTTTGGGGCTGTAGGTGCATTGAAGCGAGATATGCTTATGAGCGATGAATTCGTGAATGCGCCGGATTACAGGGAGAGACTTGCAGAGGAGATGAATGATGTATCTCCGGAGACCATAGAAGCTGCTCAGAATCTGCTTCAGGATATGAAGGATAATGTGTATGCCTTTGAGACGGACAGCGGAAAAGCTGACATAGTCAGCGGAAAAATAGCTGCAAATTATCAGTGGTCAGGAGATGCGGTATATGCTATGGATCTTGCTGAGGAGGATGATGTATACCTCGAATTTGCGGTTCCTGAGGAGTGCACCAATCTCTGGTTTGACGGCTGGGTTATGCTCAAGTCCGGTATAGCGGGAGATGCTGAAAAGCAACATGCTGCCGAAGCATTTATCAACTTCCTGTCTATGCCTGAAAATGCGGTCAGAAATATGTATTATATAGGTTATACTTCAGTAATCTCCGGCGGTGACGATGATACTGTATATCAGTATCTGAACTGGTGTTACGCAGCCGAGGATGAAGAGGAGGATACCATAGAATATCCGGTGGGATTTTTCTTCACGGGAGATAATGCTGATGAGGACTACGTTCTTGTTACTGCTGAGGATCAGGGCAGGAGACAGTTATATGCCCAGTATCCGCCACAGGAGGTGCTTAATCGAAGTGCTATAATGCAGTACTTTGATGAGGATGCGAGCAAGGCTACGAATAAGATGTGGATAAATGTAAGATGCTACAACATCAAGGATGTGGCGCTTTCTACCTGGCTTTGCATCGCTGCGGTAATATGCTTTATATTCGCAATTGTGATGAAGATAAGGTCGGGAAGATACAGAGAATAGGATTGAAAAAGATGGGGTTGGCTAAGACTCAGCTATTAGAAGGGGGAGAAGGTATATGATTATTAAGTGTCCGGGCTGTAACGGTGCATTGGAATATGATGTTATATCTGATAAGATGAGCTGCTCGCATTGTGGTAACAGCTACAGTATGTGGGAGCTGGAGAATACTTCTCCAACTACTGCAGAAGCAGAGGAAGCCTGTAGTGATGAAGAGATGATGGAATATAAGGTTTACAGATGCACAGCCTGTAATGCACAGCTTATGATAAATGGTGTGGAAAGCTCTACTTTCTGTGCATACTGCGGACAACCGACCATAGTATATGACAGAATCTCAAGGTCGAGGAAGCCGAGATATATCATTCCTTTTTCTGTATCAAAGGACAGAGCTGTAAACCTTATACGAAGTAGGTTTACAGCCGGGTTCTTTGTACCGAAGGATATAAAGAATTTTAAGCCGGAGGTAGTGAGGGGAATATACATACCGTACAGACTTGTAGACTTAGAATACAGGGACAGTGCACTTATATCTGCGGATGTTAGTAAGGGAGATGATACTGTCACCAGATATTTTTACAGGGATGCAAAGACTGATTTTATACAAATGCCGGTTGATGCATCGATTACCCTGCAGGATGCTTCGTCGATACGGCTTGAGCCTTTTGCTTTAAAGGCCCTGAGAGACTTCTCACCGGAATATCTTTCCGGATATTATGCTGACTGCTCTGACGAAACGGAAAAGCATGCTGAATACAAGGCAGAAAAACGTGCCGGAGAGCTGTTTAGAGAGGCTTTGTTCCGCACTGTTAATGGCAATAACAAGAAGATTGTAGACGAATTTTCTAAGGTTACGATTAAAAAAAATGAGTATGTCCTGTTTCCTGTGTGGTTTATGGTGTTTAAATATAAGGGCAAATCGAGAACCATTATGGTGAACGGTCAGACCGGAAAGGTTGTGGGGGCGGTGCCTTATGCCAAATCGGCTGTTTGGAGTTTCTTTGCTACATTATCAGCCTTGTTTTCCATCTTTACAGTAGGTTTTGTACATATATTTACGGATCCGAAATTGTTGGGTAACATAATTACGAACTTTACAACTTTCTTAACCATATTCGTAGCGTTTGTTTGCAGTAAGACGTACCGGATGTACAAGTCTTATAAAAAGAGTCAGGAGCTTACAGATGATGCCGGCTTTAGCAGATATGTCAGAAACCGACAGGAGGTGTAGTCTATGATAGGTATAATATTAGGCGTAATCTTAGGTGTGAGTCTGGCAGCATATGTCACCCTGCGGTTGCTTTGCAGATCCAATGAGCATGGAAACAGCTATGGCGGATTCGAGGATTTCTCAGATAATCTGGCTATAATAGAAATAGATAATAATGTCAGTAAGAATGATTATTTACAATTAATCCAGATAAAAAGGTATGCTGATAAGCAAAAAGAAAAAGAAAAGGAATACCTTAATGCGGTAGGCAGTGTGGGAAAAGATAATGATGTCAACAAAAAAGAAAAAATATAAGGCTGATATTATTTTATTTATTGGAACTATAGCATTATGTGTGCTTGGATTAGTAATTATACGTGCGAATCAGGAGCCCGGATTAACGGCACGCATAATGGGAGACGGTGAGCTGGTTACTACAATTCCCTTAGGCGATGATGGATTGTATATATTGGAATGTGATACCAATGGCTACACGGTTCGTGATATCTCCGATAAGGAGCTTGATGACTTGAAAAAGGATGGGTTTGAATATAATGACACATCAGATTATTATGTGAATATTTTAAGTGTAGACGCTTCGGGTATCGAGGTTTTGGATGCCAACTGCCGAGATAAAATATGTGTTGAGCATAGTATAATATATAATACGGGTGAGACGATTATCTGTCTTCCGCATAAGCTTGTTATTGAGGTAGCAGAATGACTTGTGTTTTAGCATAGGTGAGGTTATTGTATGAGCAGTATTTTTCGAAAAGAAAAATTTACGGGAATATTCAGTGCGTTGCTGATATTTTTCGCACTCATTCTTAGCTTGTGCAATAATGAGGTACGTATGACAGAGGGAAAGGCACCAATATCGCAAAGCAACGATATGACATACTGTGATGAGCTGTCTTGTGTTTATGCAGGAGATATAGGAGAGATTACGACTCACTCGCTTTCGTACGATAATATATTCTTTCATCATTCAAATAATTTAATTCTGGTAAATAAAAAAGCCGGCACTAAGTGTACAGGTAGAACGCTTATCTTCCTAATCTTTATAGGACTTTGTGCCGCTGTATCTGTTTTAAATGCTTCCATATATTGTTTTATAAGTAATTATTGCGCGGTTATATATTTCTGCAGTGCAAGAATAATAAGATATATACATTTTAAGGATGGGAAAAAACCTCGTTTATTTAATTGATGGATATATGCTGTATATCCATTTGTTGATGAGCAAAATTATATAAATGAGGTGATAGATATGTTATTGCAGGTTTTTTTGTTGTGCTTGGGATTTGTAATGCTGGTTAAGGGCTCTGACTGGTTTGTGGACGGAGCTGCGAATCTGGCGAAGAAGCTCGGTATACCTGAGCTTATTGTGGGACTTACGATAGTTGCGATGGGTACGAGTATGCCGGAGGCAGCAGTCAGTATAACCTCAGCGCTTAAGAAAAATGCAGGAATTACCATCGGAAATGTTGTGGGCAGCAATATATTAAATATTCTGATTATCCTGGGTATCACTGCCGTTATCACAAAGGTTCCTATTCAAAAGTCAACACTCGTATATGAGATACCATATATGCTTGCAATAACCATGGTACTCATAGTACTTGGTTTGACGGGAGGCGTTATAGGCTTTTCGGAGGGAATTATATTGTGGGGACTTTTCTTAGCATTTATGATATACTTGTTTGTGTCAGCGAAAAAGGGAAGACAGGATAAAGAGGAACGTAGTGAGTGCAGTATTTCATATATTAAGTGTGTATTAATGATACTTGCCGGTGGAGGAATAGTTGTAGCAGGAAGTGACATAGCGGTTGATGCAGCTTCCTATATTGCATCACAGTTGGGTATGAGCCAGAGACTCATAGGACTTACTATAGTAGCTTTTGGAACAAGTCTGCCGGAGCTGGTTACCTCTGTATCTGCCGCTAGAAAAGGAAATGCTGACATTGCAATAGGTAATATAGTAGGCAGCAATATTTTCAATATACTTTTTATAATAGGAACTACGGCGCTGATTTGCAATGTTCCGTTTGAAAGCAGATTTTTAATTGATACGGGGGTTGCCGTTTATGCGGGTGTTTTGCTTTGGCTTGGAACGGTAAGAAAAAGGGAGCTTAGGTTTCCCTGTGGTATAGTGATGCTTTTAAGCTATGCAGCATATACCGTATATCTTATGGTTTAGCGTAATAAATCCAGAGGATAAGACAGTATGAAAAAAAAGAGTACAAATAACAAAAAAACAGCTATATGCGGAGTGCTTATAGCACTTGCCATGATATTGTCATATCTTGAAAGTCTCATACCTATATCCTTTGCCGTACCGGGTATTAAGCTTGGACTTGCAAATCTCGTGACGATAGTGGCATTAAAAAAGCTGGGTGTCAAGGCTGCCACAATTATAAGCACAGGGCGGATAGTTCTTTCAGGAATTTTATTTTCGAATATTTCTGTCATTATATATAGCCTGGCGGGGGCGGCATTTAGTATAATAGTTATGGTTGTGGTTGACAGGATGAGAGTTTTTTCAGTAACGGGTGTAAGCATATGCGGAGCGATTGCTCACAATGCCGGACAATTATTGGTCGCAGCATTTATGCTGGAAAATGTAAATGTTTTATATTATATGAGCGTGCTTGGAATTGCCGGTGCGATATCGGGTGCATTTATCGGGATTTTGGCTTCAATAATTATAAAAAATATCACATTTTCGATATAAATGCGAAGAACTATATGAGAGAATGGAGGCACGAGAATGGATAATGATGTGAAGTATCTTTTGATGAGTATGGCGATTTATCTGATAGGAGCAATCCTGCTTATTGCATTAAAATTCTACGCCGGATTATTTATTATAGGTGTGGGTGCGTTGATTTCATTTTACAGATATTGGTCCAACAGCAGAAGATAGATGACGGATATATCATAGAGTACATAGCTTAAGGGGGTTATTATGGGAAAATATCTTGTATTTGATGTGGGAGGAACCTTCACAAAATACGCATTGATGACAGAGGACGGAGAAGTTATCGAGAAGCACAAATATCCTACGGTATTACGTGGGGAAGGTGCTGATGCACAAGGCTTTGCGGCTTCTGTAGAGGCAATGTATCGAAGGTTTTGCCAGGATAATG
>CAMALN010000025.1 GCA_945836565.1 uncultured Lachnospiraceae bacterium | reverse complement strand
GCGAATGCACTGTCCTCGGTGAGTGCACTGTCCTCTGCAAATACACTGTCCTCAGAATCATCAAACGTAAACGTCTCTTCCTCATCATAATTATCTACATAATCATCATCCGAGAACATATTCTCCTGCATCTTCTTTTCCATCTTCGCATATGAAGCTACAAAATCATCGTCGTTATAACTCTCCTTATGCTTATTCTTGCCCTTACTAACCAATAACACTATGGTTAAAATAATTAAAAATACAAAAAAAACTGCAAGTCCAACTATAAATACTGTTGCTACTATAGTAGAATTATCCATCTCTAACACCTGTCCTTTTATTACAAAAAATGTAAAAATTCGTCGATATCTAGTATACTAGAATTCTATACTTAAATCAACAGTAAGAATACTATATTTTGCTCTTGATTTATACTATATGTGTTGTAAATTTAGGCAGTATAAGGTATAATTTCAGCAGCAAAAAATAATAGGAGAATACAAAAATGGCAAAAATACGTACAAGATTTGCACCTAGTCCAACCGGAAGGATGCATGTAGGAAATTTAAGAACTGCCCTCTATGCTTATCTTATCGCTAAGCATGAGAACGGTGATTTTATACTTAGAATAGAGGACACTGATCAGGAACGTGAGGTAGAAGGTGCCGTAGATATAATATATCGTACACTTCAAAAGACCGGTCTTGTCCATGATGAAGGTCCTGACAAGGATGGCGGTGTCGGTCCTTACATTCAAAGTGAGAGACAAAAGCAGGGCATATACCTCGAATATGCCAAGAAGCTTATCGAAAAGGGCGAGGCCTATTACTGCTTCTGTGATGAGGAGAGACTCAGTTCTCTTGTTACCGAGGTTGAAGGAAAGAAGATTTCCAGATACGACAAGCACTGTCTCCACCTCTCAAAGGAAGAAGTCGAGGCTAACTTAGCAGCAGGAAAGCCTTATGTTATAAGACAGAACAATCCTTTAGAGGGAACAACAACCTTCAAGGATGAGTTATATGGTGATATAACCGTTCCAAACGAGGAGCTTGACGATATGATACTCATCAAATCTGACGGATTTCCTACCTACAACTTTGCAAACGTTGTAGATGATCATCTGATGGGAATCACCCATGTAGTAAGAGGAAATGAATATCTTTCATCCTCTCCTAAGTACAACAGATTATATGATGCATTTGGCTGGGAGGTACCTACCTACATCCACTGTCCTCTAATCACAGACGAGAATCATCAAAAGCTCAGTAAGAGAAGCGGTCATTCTTCATTTGAGGATCTTATCGAGCAGGGCTTCCTTACAGAAGCTGTAATCAATTTTGTAGCGCTTTTAGGATGGTGCCCGGATAACAATCAGGAGATATTCTCTCTTGATGAGCTTATCAAGGCATTCAACTATAAGAACATGTCAAAGTCACCTGCAGTCCTCGATATGACTAAGCTAAAGTGGATGAACAGTGAATACATCAAGGCTATGGATGACGACTCATTCTATGAGATGGCGCTTCCTTATATAAAGGAAGTAATCACAAGGGATATGGATACCAGAAAGATTGCTTCTATGGTTAAGAGCAGAATCGAGGTTCTGCCGGATATTAAGGACCAGATAGACTTCCTCGAAGCAGTACCGGAGTATTCTATAGATATGTATACTCACAAGAAGATGAAGACAAATGCCGAGAATTCCCTCACATTGTTAAAGGAGGTTCTGCCGCTTCTTGAATCAGCGACAGCATTTGATAACGATTCACTCTTTGAGCTTCTGTCTGGATTTGCAGCCGAGAGGGAATACAAGACAGGCTTTGTAATGTGGCCACTCAGAACCGCAGTCTCCGGAAAGCAGGCTACTCCGGGCGGAGCAACCGAGCTTATGTCACTTCTCGGAAAAGAAGAGACTATAGCCAGAATAAAGCAGGCTATAGAGAAATTAAGCTAAATTTAGCCAAACAATAATATACCTAAAATAAAATGTAGCAGCTACCGTAAACATTTTCATGGTAGCTGCTACATTTTTATTATCATATTTTTCTTATCCTTATCCTACAAGCTTCATAAATTCACTATCCGATACCGCCTTGGAATAATACCAGCCCTGCATGTAATGACAGCCAACCTCACTCAGCTTATCATTCATCTCCTCTGTCTCAACTCCCTCGGCAACAATGTGCAAATTGAGTGCATTGAGCATTTTTATCGTATATTCAAGTGTAATACCGGCTTTCTTACTCTTAAATGAATCCCATATAATATATTTATCAAGCTTAATAATTGAAAATGGCATATTGTTGATATAATCAATATTCGCATTTCCCGAACCATAATCATCCAGTGAGAATTTGATGCCATAATCCGTCAGGGACAGTATGTTATCACCGACTATTTTGACTCCGTTCATGGTTGCAGTCTCAGTAATCTCCATATTTATCTGTGAAGGAGATACATTGTATTTGTCAAGTATTGCCTTCACACGGTCTACGAAATCATCCTGCAAAAGCTGTAACGGACTTATGTTAACCTCTATATACTGTATTGAGGTATCCTTCAGATTATTTTCCGATATAAATTTACACACCTTTTCCAGTATAATATCTCCCATCTGGACTATCAGCCCATTCTTCTCTGCGATAGGAATAAACTTCTCAGGTGATATCCATCCCAGCTTTGAATCCTTCAATCTGACAAGTGCCTCTGCAGAATTATATGAATTATGCTCCACTGAGAAAATAGGCTGATAATATACCATAAGCTCGTCCCTGTCCATAGCTACACGAACCGCTCTCTCTATCGCCTTATCCTCACGCATCGCATCCAGATTGAGCTCGGAAGCAATGCTGATTCCACCCTTTCTGGTCTTCTTCACAACCAATAATGAATAATCGATAACCTCCATCAGGGTCGCATAATCCTCAGCATCTTTTGGACAGGAAATACAGCATATGGATGCAGACATCATAATTCCGGCAGCAGACTCTCCATACCATGGGTGTTTGAAGCGTTCACTTATCTTTTCAGCAATACTATATGTATCATTTCTATTCTTTCTAACTATCAGACAAAACTGGTCTGAGCCGAATCTGAACACCATATCCGAATTCCGTACTGATATGAGATATGCAGCCACCTGAGCAAGCATTTCGTCGCCAACCGACACCCCATAGGTCTTGTTGATAAACTTAAAATCATCCATCGACACTACTATCATGTCAAACGCCTTTTCAACCGAGAACTGATTCTTAAGAAAGATGCTCATAAATTTTCTGTTGAATACATTTGTAGTATCATCGGTCATTGCTCCCGGATTATTCAGATACTGATATAGTGTAAGACATCCTATCGATATAGCCAGATTAACAATTGTTAGCTTTTTTGATATCTGAAGAACAAAGGCACAGCACACAAAAATCAGGTTCAACGCCAATATCGCACGTTTCACAAAGGACATATCATTTACAAACCTGTATAATACAACTATTGCACTAATCAAATAAAGTAAGCTGACTCCTACCAGAACATAACCCATACTGTTCTGACAGAATATCTCTCCATCAAAATAGAATGCGATATCCGTTACAGGATTAACCAAGCATATAATTGATGCCAGCGTTCCGATTACAGTTGATATAACATAAAGTACATCAGTAATTTTCTTCTCGATAGAAGATAGCGCTACCGCATACCAAAAGAACTCCTCAATGAGTATCAGTGTCAGCATAATCTGAACGGAAAAAACCCACATAAAACCCGTACTGCTTAAGCCCCCTGTTCCTTCCGCAACCTCAGCGCATATAATCTCTACACAGGTTGCCGTGAATGCAGTTGCAATAAAAAACAGGTATATATTATGACTTCTTAACGGTATTCTCTTCTCCACAAAAAACCATATAAGCAATACTGTCAAAATTATCAATGCAGAAAAATCAAATGACAGATTCCATATTTGATTCATATGCCGCACCTCACTTCTACTAATCAAACCACACGTTCAAATCAATATTTCCTGATATTCCCGGTATGCTCCCCTCATCTGTATACTGCCAACCATTATACAGATACGGAAAATCCGGTGTATCAACATACTGCGCCACCCAGAGCTTGTATGAACCCAATCTTGTCATATCAAGGTTCTGCACATACCAGTTCCTGTTCGCATATATCATAGGCTCATATCCCGAAGCCTTTACTGTCTCACAAAATCCAATTACACCATCTGTTCTGGACGTAATATCCAGATTATACGTCCGAGCCGTCTCATCCGCTACCAGCTCTGTGTCTATAGCTATCGGACCGTCTACACCATAAGCATAAGCCAGATTAAGTACATAGCTTGCTTCTTCCTCTCCCTCAGAAGTATTTAACGCCTGAGAAAAGAAATACGCTCCTACCCTTAAGCCTGCTGCCTTCGCACCCTGAACATTTGCCCCAAAAGAGGTATCTGTCTTAATCTCACCATTTCCGTAGCCTCTAAAGCCGGCTCTAATCATAACAATATCAACACCTGCATCTGCAAGCGCCTGCCAATTTACATCTCCCTGATATACTGACACGTCCACCGCCACCTTGGATAAGCGATTACCATTCTCATCATGATAGTACATCAAGCCATTTTCTTCTCTATAGAAAAGCTCCGGTTTGTAATCATTCCTTGGAACCTCGCTTACTATCTTATAGAACTCGTAATCAGGTGCATTTCCAACTAATATGTAGCTTTTATGTACAAAATTCCAATAGTTTTCTTCTATAATCCCCTTTGATGAGCCGTTTCCGATATTCATCTGCCTATCTGCTGCAAATACTGCCTGAGGCGACCCAAGCTCCTCTTTTCTCTTCCCGAGCACAACAGCCACCAGAACACACAGTGTCAAGTCCAAGACAAAAAAAGCAGCTATAAGCTTTTTAATATTCTTCATAAACCAGTCCTTATATATTTCACTGCAATTATTAGTATCCTTGTACAATTGCATTTTCTACATTTTTATCGCACTAATATACATCTTCATACTATCATAAACAGTGATTTATATCAATTAATATCGTATTAATTTATGCTTATTTTTCTATTTTCCTACAGCCCATATTCAAAATCATCTTACCGGTCACAAGCATCACTATTCCCATTGCCAAAATAAGAGCCATATCCTGTAACGTGACCGTCTCACCGGCAAATACAGGTAGGTATTTTTCTATAATTTCCGGATAATACATCTGCACGCAGGCCGTCGCATTGTTGATAAAATGCATAAGAATCGCCGGGAGGATGCTCCTTGTCTCATATACAACGTAGCAAAATACCGCTCCAAGCAATGCTGTGGTGAAAAATTTTACTATGCTCATATGATACAGACCAAATATGCAAGCAGTTCCTATAATCGCTGTCACCTTTCCAAATCGGCTCACAAACGCAGACATTACATATCCACGAAAAAGCGTTTCCTCACATATTGCAGGAAGCACTGCCACCAGCAAAACAGATATGCCAAATCCACCCTTCATATATTCGCCGGTATCCGCCATCGCATTTTGGGCACTGCCGGTAAATATGCTTCCAACGATAGCCGTAAGCACCATACCGAGCAACATCGCACCTATCACCATAAATACCGCTGCCACAAGCTCTCTAGGCTTAGGAGCCTTGAGCTTAAAGGTCTGCCTCATATCGCATTTGGTATACCAGGCAGCAAGGACCGGTATCGAAAATATCAAAAGCTGTGTTATGATAATTCCTTTATATACAGAAGCAAGGGACGCAGCTCCGCCTACATAGATTACAGCCAATAATTCCACAGCGAGTACGATTACCAGCTCGCCCATAGCTACAGGCTGCCCCTTCTTCATATTGCATCTTCTCTCAAATATTCTGATGCCCGCGAGCGACTCACCAAACAATATACCTTCACTCTTATATATCCTTCCAAGAAAAAGCACTGACAATATACCGTATATAGTATTGCTGGCAAGCACAAGTGCTATGATGGCAAAGTTGTATTTAAAGGCAAGAATATCTCTTATCAAAAGGCAGATATTTACAACCGGAACGAGTGCCGTCCTTGCATTTAACACAAGATTAGGAAGCATGGATGCAAATGATGCAAATAGGATAACCAGCATAAGCGGTGTGATATAATTATTGGCTTCTTTATACGTTCTTGCAAATGCACATACACACATCGTGATTGCACTTACAAATATAGCAAATGCTAATATACACAAAACACCTATAATCACTGCCGGAATAAATCTCACAAAATTTATCCCTTGGTTCATACCACCGACACTAACGGCGATATGATACATATATGAGCTCACTCCACCCATCGATATAAGATTAAGAATTGCCGAAGCCACACCTATGGTTGCTACCGTCAGGAATTTACTGAATATAAGCTCCTGATTCGATATAGGAAGAGTAAGCATAGTCTCTAAGGTTCCTCTCTCCCTTTCTCCTGCAGTGGTGTCTATCGCCGGATACATAGTGCCCATAAGAAGACTCACAATAAGCATAAACGGAATGATAGTACCCATAAGATTACCCGCCGACTCCTCCGCTTTGGCCTTGTCAGCAAGCTTTAGTTCAACCGGATTTAATATATAATCCGCATCAAGTCCGGCCTTTTCTAAAAGCCTTTTCGACATATCACGTGAATATGAGGCGAGAACACTCTGCACCCTGTCTGCTCCGTAACCCGAGTTATTTACCGAAGACAGATAATCTATCTGATAACGTTCCTTAACAGCTTTTTTTTCAGTTTCCTGAGCCGACATATCTGTTGCCTGTAGCGTCACATACACGTCAATCTTTTCCTGCTCAAGCAAAAGCTGTGCTTCCTCAGGTGCTACATCTTCATATACAAAAAAAGAGTATTCATCTGTCGCACCTTCATCAAAATACCCTATCAGCTCATCGCTTACGTCCTTCGAAAAAGCCACCTTATATGTTCTTGTTTCTATATCCGTAGATATTTTTGTCATGGTAAGCATTCCGACAAGCATAAGAAGCGGATACAGAATTATAGGAACAACCAGCATCATAACAACGGTTTTCTTATCACGCAGCACATCAAGCATTTCTTTTTTATATAAGCTCTTTATAACCCTGCTTCTCATCACTCGCTCACCTGCCTGTCATACGCATAAGCTGTAAATATATCTCTAAGACGTTCCTTTCCGGTATCCTTCCTAAGACCGTCTATACTTCCCTCAGCGATAACCTTCCCATCAAAAAGCATAATAATCCTATCGCACAGATATTCCGCCTCCTCCATATAGTGAGTGGAATATATCACAGCCTTCCCCTTTTCCCGTTCCTGCTTCATAAATTCTATGATTGCACTGCTACTCATTATATCAAGCCCAAGTGTCGGCTCATCAAATATATAAATCTCCGGATTATGTATGAGACATCTGGCTATGGATGCCCTCTGCGTCTGCCCGGTCGATAGCTTTTCAATCCTGTTGTCTATAAATTCTCCCATATCGAGAACCTTAGTAAGCTCCTCAATTCTTTCTGCAATCTCTGATTTTGACATCTCATGTATATCCCCAACCATATTAAGAAGCTCTCTCACACTAAGTCTTCCGTACAGCTTGGTGTTGTTCGACAGATAACCTATCTTCTTCTTGAAATCAAGCTCCAAGCCCGCAGACTTCCCTCCCTCGCCGATTAACACCTCACCGCTTGTAGGCTTCATCAAAAGGCCGAGCATTCTGAGTAAGGTAGTCTTTCCGGCTCCGTTTGGTCCCAGAATTCCAACTATCTCACCCTGATTTATCGTAAGACTTACGCCATCAACAGCGTTGAAGCTTATCCTTCGTCCATGCTTTTCATTTTTTTCAAAGGTTTTAACTACATTAGTCGCCTGAAGCATAAGCGTTCCTCCTAAACAAGCGTTCCTCCTAAATAACAGAATTTACTTCGTAAACCTCGTTGCCAAGCTTTATATGTACCAGCTTATAATTCTCTGTAATCTTATTGTAATAAAGCCCAAGCCTGGTTATTTTTTTCATATTAAGCTTCTTTGGCACACACTTTGTAATGGCTTCCTCTGCCTTCATCTTATATTCAGGGCTCCAGTTTCCGAACAGGGCGTATGCATCCTCCACCGCAAACCTTCTCTTCTTTCTGTTTATCATTGTTTTCTTGAATACATTGCACCAAAAGCTTGCCATCTTGGTATTTGTTGTAAACACAATCTCTGCTCCCGAAAACTTATTATGTATCTCATCAAAGAGACTCTTAACCTGATTTTTCCTCATATTTGCAAGAGAATCATTGAATACAAATATGACGCCTTTCTTTCTCTCACACACTATTTGGTCAAGCCATGAATAATCTCTGTAATTTCTGCCTATGGTAACCTCTCTGTCTCTCACTCCATACATACTTCTTCTGACAGACATATTATTGTGACTGCCAATCGAATACCATGTTATGCGTCCATTATCCAGTCGGCTAAACATATCATCCAACATACAGCCATACTGAATTACCGTACAATTCGGATGCTTCATAATGTATTCTCTCACCTTTTGATCACACGAAGAAAAATATGATGCAATCAAAAGATTTCTATATTCGCTCATATCATGCTTCTCAAGTGGAATATCGAGTTTGCTGTCATATAAAAATTTGCGCTCAACATCGGATTGTATAATCTCCGGATATTTCTTCGACCAATTCGCCATACGTTTTACCATAGTCAGATGATGCATACTGGTGTCATAGCTTCCATTTATTGTATCCACCAGATATCCATATGCCTTCTTAGAGCTCTTTGAATTTGAGTAAATCATAAAATCATGCTTTTCATAATTAAACTCATAATACTTTATGTTGATCCCCTGTTGCTTTGCCTTTTGGTAAAACATCTTATTATAATCAACAAAGGCTTCATCAAAGCTTGCCATAAGAACTACGTCATCACAGATGTCCGTATATTCCTCATAAAACGGACTTGTATACTTAGTCTTTACAGCATAATCCTTTATCCAAAAATCATTTATAAAATTCTTCGCTGCATCATTATAGAATAATCTGTCCTCTGTTTCGGCACGACTTTTCATTTTTTCTTCCAGCTTCTGATCAAAGAATTCTGTATCCAAAATCGGAGATATAAGTATTAGCTGGTCCGGCTTTCTGTATCCCTCATCCCACGCCAGAAGAGACAACGAAAGCGCCAATCCGGCACCCGAAGAATCACCTATCATTATTGCCTTCTTCACATCTATGCCCATTCTAAAATCTGCATACTCCTTTATGAGCATATCAAAGGTTTCCTTACAGCTATGCTCCGGTGCAAGAGGATATATAGGCACATATATTCCGGCTCCCGTATCTAATGCAAGTGACGCTATGAATTCCCACTGCTGTTCAGTAATTGAACGGCACATCATGCTACCATACAAATAAAAGAGGTACGTACCATTGAAGCCCTCCTTTGGTACAAGTCTATAGCATGTCCTCTTCTGCCTGCTCATCTTATCTATGTCAAATTCACGCGCAATAAACGACGGCATAGTATCCTTCTCTTTTTTCCGCACATTAAGGACATACTCTGCTATCCCGTCACTATCCATTTTCTTGAATTCTTTATTTATCTTCCCCATAACACACCCCGTATACACCCTGCATATAATTATAGTCATTATAACACCTTGAGGTAATAATTGCCATACTTTACTTTATACGCACCGGTGCGCATAATAGACGAACGATATTTAAGGAAACAAATAAGGCAGACATTTTAGTCTGCCTTACGTTGAATGAAATTCATTTACAAATGAAGCACTCTTGACTTGATTTCCTTGGTCTTTCCGACATTCCAGAAATTCTCTCCGAGGTATCCACAGGTACGTCTGGTTACGTTCATCTTAGTATGGTCTTTGTTTCCACACTGTGGACACTCCCATTCGCCATCATCATTTATGATAATCTCTCCGTCGTAATCGCATACATGACAGTAGTCTGACTTTGTATTGAACTCAGCATACTGGATGTTGTCATATATGAATCTTACAACCTCTTCTATTGCATCAAGGTTATTTCTAAGGTTTGGAATCTCAACATATGAAATCGCACCACCTGATGAAATAGCCTGGAATTGGCTCTCGAATCTGAACTTTGTGAATGCATCAATGTTCTCACGAACATCCACATGGTATGAGTTAGTGTAGTATCCCTTATCTGTAACATCCTCGATAGTTCCGAATCTCTCCTTGTCGATTCTTGCAAATCTATAGCAAAGGCTCTCCGCCGGAGTACCATATAAGCCGAAGCCTAGGCCGGTCTCTGCCTTCCACTTATCACAGGCTGCACGAAGCTTCTTCATAACCTCAAGGGCAAACTCCTGACCACCCGGTTCTGTATGGCTTACTCCCTTTACAAGCTTAGTAACCTCATACAAACCAATATATCCAAGTGAAATGGTTGAGTAACCATCCTTCAATAATTTATCAATCTTCTCACCCTTCTTAAGTCTGGCGATAGCACCATACTGCCAATGTACAGGGCTCACATCTGAGGTAATGCCCAGAAGTGCATTGTGACGACACATAAGTGCCTCAAAGCAAAGCTCTAATCTCTCATCGAGAAGCTTCCAGAACTTAGCCTCATCACCCTTAGCCAATATACCTATTTGAGGAAGGTTCAGGCTGACAACGCCCTGGTTGAATCTGCCTTCCCATTTGTAGTTTCCATTCTCATCCTTCCAAGGTGAGAGGAATGAACGGCATCCCATAGGTGAGAATACATTTCCCTCATAGTTCTCACGCATCTTCTTGGCAGAAATGTAATCCGGATACATTCTCTTTGACGAACACTTTACTGCAAGCTTTGTGAGGTAATCATACTTGCCGCCCTTCAGGCAATTGTGCTCATCAAGTACATATATAAGCTTAGGGAATGCAGGTGTAACATATATTCCCTTTTCATTCTTGATACCTTCAAGTCTCTGACGCAATATCTCCTCGATGATGATTGCATTCTCCTCTACGTACTCATCATCCGGCTGGAGATTTAGGAAGAGGGTAACGAATGGTGACTGACCATTTGTAGTCATCAATGTATTGATCTGATACTGGATAGTCTGAACACCTGAACGAAGTTCATCGTTCAGTCTCTCTCTAGCCATCTTCTCCAATATCTCTTCATCTATTTTATCTCCGTACTCATTTACAAGACTGTTCTTATACTTGAGGTAGCTCTTCCTCAGATATTTTCCGAGATGTCTTACATCTACCGACTGTCCACCGTACTGTGAGCTTGCTACAGATGAGATAATCTGAGTCATAACGGTACATGCAACCTGAAAGCTCTTCGGACTCTCGATGAGTTTTCCGTTCATAACCGTGCCATTATCAAGCATATCTCCGATATTTATAAGACAGCAGTTAAATATAGGCTGGAGGAAATAATCTGCGTCATGGAAATGAATAGCTCCCTCCTCATGTGCCTTCGATATCTTCTCCGGAAGAAGTACTCTCTTGGTAAGATCCTTGGATACCTCTCCCGCGATAAGGTCTCTCTGTGTAGATGCTACGGTTGCATTCTTATTAGAATTCTCCTCCATAACATCCTTATTTCTGTTCTGAATGAGACTTAAGATAGAATCATCCGTCGTATTTGCCTTACGAACAAGCTCTCTGGTATAACGATAGATAATATATGTCTTGGCAAGTACAAACTTACGGTCATCCATAAGCTTCTGCTCGATGATATCCTGGATATCTTCAACGAGCATACGATTCCTGTTCTTTGCCTCAATTCCTTCTACTATAAGTTCAATCTTTTCATCTGAAATCTTCTCAGCCGGCTCAACCTCCGCATTGGCCTTCTTAATAGCTGTGATGATTTTGCTACGGTCATAGTTAACCGTCTGTCCATCTCTCTTAATTACCTTCATAGCTCAAAACCTTCTCCTAAAATAATACTTTCCTGCACCTTTCTCTCGTGCCTTGTCATTATAGCACCACATATATCCTTTGTCTATACAAAAATACAAAATATGCTTAAAAGTTTTAGATATAATACTATATATAGTGTTTTTATGTAATTCATTTTT
>CAMALN010000024.1 GCA_945836565.1 uncultured Lachnospiraceae bacterium | reverse complement strand
ATATACGGATAAGGAGAAGCTGAGAAAGGTCCTTGGAAATGTACTGAATAACGCTATTAAATTTTCCGGCAATGGAGAAGCGGTTCAGATACGGCTGGAAGAGATTCCTGTTAAGAATTCAGGTATTACATGCATAAGATACATTATAGAGGACCATGGTGTAGGTATGTCTGAAGAACAAGTAAACAGTATATATAATACATTTTATACGCAGACAATGGCAAATTTAAAAAGCTGGAATGGTAGCGGATTGGGGATGGAAATAGTAAAGCAGATAGTCGAGCTTCTGGATGGTAATCTTAAGATTGAGAGTCAAACTGGCTTTGGAACAAGAGTTGCCATAACCATTAATCATAAGCAGGCAGATATACCTTATGCAGACAATGAATATGAGGATGTATCACAATTGGCAGATTTCAAGGGAAAAAGGATATTGCTTGCTGAGGATAATGTGATAAATCGTGAGATAGCAAAGGAGATGCTGTTGGATTATGGGTTCGAAGTGGATTGTGCTGAGGATGGAATAATCTGTGTTGCCAAGCTTGAGATGAAGGAGCCGGGATATTATGATTACATACTTATGGACCTTTGGATGCCAAATCTGGACGGATTTGATGCGACGAGACTTATAAGAGGCCTTTCAGATAAGGTAAGAGCGTCAACTACGGTTATAGCAACAACTGCCAGTGTGACGACTGAGGACAAGCAAAAGGCGATAAATGTAGGTATGGATGGTTTTGTTGGAAAGCCTGTAAATATGAATAATTTAATAAAAGTCATGAGTAAATGTAACATAAAAAAGAGAAAAAAATTATAGAATGTTATACCTAAGGGGGATATATGAATCTAAAGGATTGCTATAACGCAATGTATGCTGATTATGAAGGAGTAATGTCACGACTTCTTAAGGAGGAAAGAGTGATATGGTATCTTAGGAAATTTACGGAAGATAAAAGCTTTGCCGGGATGCTTGATGCAATTTATGGAAATGATTATACTACAGCACTTAATGAGGCGATTACTCTTGCCGGTATATGTGATAATCTTGGCTTAAAATTATTGTCAAAGAGTCTTGAGCCTATGCTGCATATGTTGAGGAATCGGACGGTATCGGAGCTGATTGACAGTTATATTGAAAAACTGAAAATAGAATATGAGCATGTTATAAACGTAATAAAAAGCCTGGATGATTTTGATAACCATGATGATTAAGTTTTGCTTGCAAGTTTGGGAATTATATAGGATACTGTAAGACAGAGCGTGTTTCCGTGATGATAACTATTATAAACGGAAACAGTATATTATAGTAATAGAGAGGTTAAGTATGGAAAACAAAAAGAAACGAAACTCGTTTGGCGGCTCTGTTGGCTTTGTCCTTGCAGCTGCCGGAAGTGCTGTAGGATTGGGTAATATATGGAGATTCCCATATCTTGCGGCAAAGGACGGAGGCGGTATATTCCTACTGGTATATGTTATATTGGCGCTTACCTTTGGATTTACATTGCTTACCACAGAGATTGCGATAGGAAGAAAGACTAAGCAGAGTCCGCTTACTGCTTATAGCAGGTTGAATGGGAAAGCGGGATTTATGGGCATTTTAGCGTGCCTTGTACCGATAATTATTATGCCTTATTATTCTGTAATAGGTGGCTGGGTGCTTAAGTATTTCCTGCTTTATCTTACAGGACACGGCAATGATGCAGCACAGGATAGTTATTTCACAGGATTTATCACTGCTGATGTAGAGCCTATTATTATGATGCTGATATTCCTGTTTGTTGTAGCATTCATAATATTTATGGGTGTAAATCATGGTATAGAGAGCTCATCAAAGATAATTATGCCTATACTGCTTTTAAGTGTAATAGGTATAGCAATTTTTTCACTGACTATAACTCATACAGATGCATCCGGCGTTACCAGAACAGGTCTTGAAGGCTTTAAGACCTACGTTATACCAAACCTTGAAGGCATGACACTGGGTAAGCTTGTCTCGGTATTTATTGATGCCCTAGGACAGCTTTTCTTCAGCCTTAGTATAGCTATGGGTATTATGGTTGCATACGGCTCATATGTAAAGGATGATGCAAATCTTTCCAAGTCTATCAATCAGATAGAGATATTTGATACGGCTGTTGCCTTTTTGGCAGGTATGATGATTATACCGGCTGTATTCACATTTATGGGAGCAGAGGGTATGCAGGCTTCGGGACCTAGCCTTATGTTCATATCGCTCCCTAAGGTATTTGATGCCATGGGCAGTGTCGGAAATGTTGTGGGCTGTGTATTCTTCGGAATGGTGCTTTTTGCTGCAATTACAAGTGCTATGTCAGTTATGGAGGCAGTAGTTGCAAGCTTGATGGATAAGTTTGATATGCCTAGAGTAAGGGCAGGTATCATAGAGACAGCAATAGCTCTGGTTGGAGGAATTGTGGTATGTCTCGGATATAATAAGCTTTATTTCGAAGTGAAGCTTCCAAATGGTGCTATTGCACAGATACTTGATATTATGGACTATATCAGTAACAACTGTCTCATGCCGGTTGTTGCACTTTCAACCTGTATTCTAATCGGCTGGATACTTAAGCCGAAGACCATAATCGATGAGGTTGAAAAGACCGGACACAGGATGGGCAGAAAGACTTTATATACGATAATGATTAAGTTTGTAGCACCTGTATTACTTGGTGTGTTGTTGCTTACGACCTTGGGTGTAATTAAATTATAATGTAGGGAAAGTATACAAGGGGGATAAAACATGGAATATATACCGGCAATGTATGCAAGCTTTTGGGCGCTTGTACCGCCGCTTGTGGCGATTGCGTTAGCACTTATAACTAAGGAGGTTTACAGCTCTTTATTTGTGGGTATAGTTATAGGCGGACTTTTCTATGGAAATGTATTCACATCGAGCTTTAGCTTTGAGACAACTGTTACGCATATTTTTAACGATGGTATAGTCGGGGTGCTGTCAGATTCATACAATGTAGGAATACTTGTATTCCTCGTAATTCTTGGCGTTATGGTGTGTATGATGAATAAAGCAGGAGGCTCCGATGCATTTGGCAGATGGGCAGGCGAGCACATCAAGACCAGAGTAGGAGCACAGCTTTCAGCCATAGTATTGGGAGCACTTATATTTATAGATGACTATTTTAACTGTCTTACGGTTGGTAGTGTTATGCGACCGGTTACAGACAGACATAAGGTATCGCGTGCTAAGCTTGCATATATCATAGATGCAACCGCAGCACCTATATGTATTATCGCACCTATATCTTCATGGGCGGCGGCAGTTTCGGGCTTTGTAAAGGATGAGGACGGATTTGCACTATTTCTAAAGGCCATACCGTATAACTATTACGCATTACTTACAATAGTTGCTATGGTTACCTTTGTTATCTTAAAGGTTGATTTCGGTCCTATGAAGAAGCATGAGAAAAATGCACTTGCAGGAGACCTTTTCGGACCTGAGGGAAAGACTGTGACAGAAGAAGAGAAAAAGCAGGGGGGCAAGGGAAGAGTTATAGACCTTATCTTTCCTGTACTTATTCTCATCATAAGCTGTGTAATAGGCATGATATATACCGGTGGCTTCTTCGAGGGTACAAACTTCATAGAGGCATTCTCAAATAGTGATGCCTCAGTTGGACTTATGCTCGGAAGTGTATTTGCGCTTATCATAACAATAGTGTTCTACCTGATAAGAGGTGTTATAAGGTTTAAGGAGGCTTGCGATTGTATACCTGAGGGCTTCAAGGCTATGGTTCCGGCGATACTTATCTTAACCTTTGCATGGACGCTTAAGGCTATGACAGACAGCTTAGGTGCGAAGGAGTATGTGGCAGGGCTTGTGGAAGGTGTCGATGGCGGATTACTGAGCTTCCTTCCGGCAATAGTATTCCTTGTTGCAGTATTTCTTGCCTTTGCTACAGGTACATCCTGGGGAACCTTCGGTATACTTATTCCGATAGTTGTAGAAGCGTTCTCGAAGAACCCTACTATGATGATTATAGCAATCTCCGCTTGTATGGCAGGTGCTGTATGCGGAGATCATTGTTCACCAATATCAGATACTACTATTATGGCATCAGCAGGAGCGCAGTGTAATCACATCAACCATGTGTCGACGCAGCTTCCGTATGCAGTGTTCGTAGCAGTTATATCATGTATAACATATATAATAGCGGGCTTTGTAAAGAATGCGTACGTTCCGCTTGCAATTGGAATTATTATGGTGGTTGGAATGATAGCTCTTCTTAAGTATATGGGTGAAAATAAGACTGAGGAAGAATAGAATTATGAAGAATTTACGAGGAAGCCTGATACTGCTATTGGCGGCTTTTTTCTGGGGAACAACCTTTGTGGCTCAGACGAGTGCATCGGAGAAGATAGGAACATTTACATTTACAGTTAGCAGATGTGTGGTCGGAAGCTTATTTCTGGGCATAGTGATATTACTTAAGGATAATGTTCTGTTAAAGAAGACCGAAAATGCAGCAGATAAGAGAAAGAACAGCTGGCCATGGATTCCGGGTATTATGTGCGGTGTAGTTTTATTCTTCGCCATGAATACCCAGCAGTTCGGTATAGGACTTTATCCGGAGGAGGCAGCGGCATCGGGAAGAGCGGGATTTCTCACAGCTACATATGTTGTCATGGTGGCTGTTGTTGTTCAGATTAAGGGAAGAAAAAACGGAGATAAATTAGACGGGCTGGTAATATTATCGATACTTGGAACAGTGGTCGGCATGTATTTCCTCTGTATGTCAAAGGGATTTTCCGGATTTTACATAGGTGATGCAGTTGAGCTTTTGTGTGCCTGCTGTTTTACCGCGCACATTATGGTTATAGATAATTATTCTGATGTAGACAGCGTAAAGCTTTCCTGCATGCAGTTTATTACAAGCGGACTATTGTCAGGGATAATGTGTATCATACTTGAGAGACCTCAGATGGCAGATATTTTGTCCGCTGCCGGACCGATACTTTATGCGGGTATATTATCAAGCGGAGTCGCTTATACATGTCAAATGATAGGACAGAAATATGCAGAGCCGGCAGTAGCATCAATTGTAATGAGTCTTGAGTCGGTATTCGCTGTCCTTGCCGGCTGCATAATATTAAATGAGATTATGAGTAAAAGAGAGAGCTTAGGCTGTATACTGGTATTTGCATCAGTAATACTTGCCCAGCTCCCTCAGTTTAAGAAGACTAAAGAACCTTAGATAAGAAATCCTTTAATCTTGGATTTTTTGGTTCGTTGAAGAAGGTTTGCGGGTCATTTTCCTCTGCGATAACTCCGTCACAGATGAACATAACTCTGTTAGAGACTTCTCTTGCGAAGCCCATCTCGTGAGTTACGATAATCATCGTCATACCGTCTTCGGCGAGCTGCTTCATGAGACTTAGTACCTCGCCGACCATCTCAGGGTCAAGGGCTGAGGTTGGCTCATCGAAGAGCATAATATCAGGCTGCATAGCCAGGGAACGTGCTATGGCGATTCTCTGCTTCTGGCCGCCTGATAACATGTTTGGATATTCGTCTGCCTTATCAGGAAGACCGACTCTTGCCAATAACTCGTCTGCCTTAGCAGATGCTTCCTCCTTGCTCAGCTTTCCGAGCTTAACCGGAGCAAGCATAATATTTTCCTTTACAGTCATATTTGGGAATAGGTTAAACTGCTGGAAAACCATTCCTATCTTCTCACGCATCTTGTTGATATCAACAGACTTATCAGTGATGTTTACCCCCTCGAATTCTACAGTTCCTGATGTTGGAACCTCAAGAAGATTTAATGAACGAAGGAAGGTTGACTTACCACAACCTGATGGTCCGATTATGGCTACAACATCACCCTTTCTGAAGGTTGTATCTATTCCGTTTAATACGTTTACTTCACCGAAGGATTTTCTTAAGTCTGATACCTTTATAAGTATTGGATTATCTGTATTATTTTCTGTCACTTGAAGCTAACCTCCTTTCAAGCTTGCTTACACCTGCACTGAGGAACATTACGATTACGAGATAAACTATTGCAACCGCAAGGAGTGGGAAGAGTGGCTCATATGTGATACTTCTTATGATATCTCCACCCTTTGTAAGGTCTGCAAGACCGATGTAACCACTTATTGAAGTTTCCTTTATAAGCACGATGAACTCATTTGCAAGTGCAGGAAGTACATTCTTGAAGGCCTGTGGTAAAATGATTGACTTCATAGTCTGAGTGAAGTTAAGTCCCAAGCTTCGTCCTGCTTCAAACTGTCCGTTATCGATAGACATGATACCCGAACGAACTATCTCAGCTACATAAGCACCGGAATTGATACCGAAGGCTATTACTGCAGCCACAATTTTATTTACATTAACACTTGCAAATATTACGTAATAGATAATGAGAAGCTGAACCATCGCAGGTGTTCCTCTGATTACTGTCAGGTAAAGCTTGCATATAAAGTTAAGAATATTCAAGTCGCCGTTTTTATCATGCCATGATCTCACGATAGCTACGAAGAAACCTAGTACTATACCTATAAGAGCGGCAAATATTGTTATGATTAATGTATTACCAAGTCCCTTGGCGATATATTTCCAGCGTCCTTCTGTTACGAAGTTTTGCTCAAGCTTTTCTGTGAGTGAAAGCTTCTGAACCAGTGTATTCGGATCCTTTACAAGTATAACCTGCTTCGCATTCGTATATGAATCCGTAAAATCGATGTTCTTAAGTCTGTCCTCTGTAACTGTCATGCCGGCAGCACCTACATCTGCCTTGCCTGACTGAACTGCATTGATGATAGAGTCAAACTCCATATCCTCTATAGCAAGCTCCATACCGAGCTCGTCACATACGGCCTGCATCATATCTATATCCAGACCAACGATTTTTCCGTCCTGATAATATTCGTAAGGAGGAAACTGAGCATTTGTAGCAACTACAAGCTTACCGTTAGGACGCTCAACATCCTTTTTCTCATAAGGAAGCTGTCCTTTTTCGGTATCGGTTCCCGTATAGTTTTTCTTGATTCTGTCAAGAGTTCCGTTCTCTGTTAATGTTGCAAGGGCACTATTGATAGATGCTGTAAGCTCCGGGTTATCCTTAGATACACAGATTGCGTAGAACTCATCAGCAAATTCCTCGTCGAGTATAACTAACTCAGGGTTTGCTGATACAAAAGCCTTTGCAGGCTCCTCATCTATTACTACTGCATCAATCTTGTCCTGTTTGAGTGCCTGTACGGCATCGTTTCCTTTGTTGTATCTTTCGATTATGGTGCCGGCATCATCACCTTCATAATCTGATACATAGATATCACCGGTAGTACCAAGCTGTACACCGATTTTGCTTCCGGTCAGTTCGTCGACATTATTTACCTTAAGCGGAAGTGTTTCGTCGCCGGAGCTTTCTTTGCCTTGATCACAGGCGCATAAAGCAAAGGCGAGAGATACACAGCATAAGATAAGGAAGCATATTCTTTTTGTCTGCTTTTTCATATTGACCTCCGTATATATATATTTTACCAATGTAGTATAACTAAAAATCTCATATTACACAATAAAAAATTAATGGAGTAATACCTAAATTTACTAATGTAGCATACGGAAAAAATATTATAAAAATATAAAAAAAATATTGACAAACAGATATTTGATGATTAAAATAATAACAGTAATCATTACTAATAACGATTGCGAGGTGATGGATTGGAGAGATATAGTAAACAAAGACAGGCTATAAAAGAAAATCTTATCAACCGATATGACCATCCGACAGCAGATGAGATATACAATGATGTAAGGCTTATTCTTCCTAATATAAGCCTAGGCACAGTATATAGGAATTTATCTATGCTGGTTGAAAAGGGTGAGATATTGAAGCTTGCTACAGACGGAGGTCCGGATAGATTTGACGGAGATATCAAACCGCATTTTCATTTCTATTGCAGAAGCTGTGACAGGGTTATGGATATCAAGACATCTAAGGTGGTCGATATGGATGCAATTATGGACGATACAGAGCTGCCGGGGAAGGTCGATAACTACAAAATTGAGTTTTATGGCAGATGTCAGGATTGCTTAAATGTTGAAGCAAAATAAGCGTAAGGAATTGCATCAAGCAAGAAAAAGAAGTATAATAACAACAAATTATTAAGGAGGAAATTAAAGATGGCAAAGTATGTATGTAGTGTATGCGGATATGTTTATGAGGGTGATGAGGCTCCTGAGAAGTGCCCACAGTGCGGAGTTCCTGCAGAGAAGTTCAACAAGGTTGAGGATGGTGAGCTTAACTGGGCAGCAGAGCATGTACTCGGTGTAGCACAGGGCGTTGATCCTGAGATAGTACAGGGACTTCGTGATAACTTCAATGGTGAGTGCTCAGAGGTTGGTATGTATCTCGCTATGGCAAGAGTTGCATTCCGTGAGGGATATCCTGAGATTGGTCTTTACTGGGAGAAGGCAGCTTACGAGGAGGCAGAGCATGCAGCAAAGTTTGCAGAGCTTCTCGGTGAGGTTGTAACAGATTCTACTAAGAAGAACCTTCAGATGAGAGTTGAGGCTGAGTGCGGTGCAACAGCAGGTAAGATGGCTATTGCTAAGAAGGCAAAGGAGCTTGGACTTGATGCAATCCATGACACAGTACATGAGATGGCAAGAGACGAGGCTAGACACGGTAAAGCATTCAAGGGTCTGTTAGACAGATACTTTGGCTAATAAATATTTACAAAAGAAAAGAGGGATGAAAGATGGACAAGTATTTTTGTAATCCATGTGGTTATACCTATGATCCGGAGAAGGGTGATCCTGAGCATGGTATAGCTCCGGGAACTGCTTTTGAGGATCTTCCTGATGATTGGGTATGTCCAATGTGTGGAATTGATAAGAGTATGTTCCAGAGATGCATCGATAACTATAACTAGACATCTTTAGAGCTTAAGTGGGGTATGCCGTATTATTTGGCATACCTCATTTTTTTATAGCATATTTTAGTGACAAAATTGTAAGATAAAATGTCACGGATATGTAATAATCCTCTTCTATACTGAGACACAGGTGGAAAATCAGTATAGGAGGGGATTTTTTTGGAGCAGTATCATGAATTGGCAAAGAAATATCTGAAGTACCAGAAACACAGAACCATACTAACCATACTGGGAGTGGCGCTTGCTTCCGGTGCTTTGTTTGTTATATTAACTCTTTATTTCAGTAATTTTATCAATAAGAGAGATAAGCTTCGTGAGGAAATGAATTACGATATGGTGTTTCTGACGCAGGATGAAGCGATTGTTACAGATATCGTAAATAAATCATATGTCAAGTCGGCATATGCCGGAACCTATTATGATGAATACAAGAATATGAATTACGAAAGCGCACTCTTTATCAATCTGAAGAATCCATATAAGCTTGATAAATATTTTTCGCAGATTAAAGATGAGTATGGCGTGAATGGTTATATCAATAACTCGCTTGCCTCATATTATATGCAGGGCTATGAAGGAGATATGAATTATATTATCCTGCTGATGTTTTTGTTTTTGACTATGATATTTGCCATAATCGGAGTTGGTATAATACGTAACTCAATCCAGTTAAATACCTTAGAGCAGGTAAAGGATTATGGCATATTAAGGTGTGTCGGTTCTACCTTTGGACAGCTGAAGAAGATAATATTCCTGATGGGATTTTATCAGGAGATGGCAGGCTTGGTGCTTGGATATGTAGTGGGATATATTGTCGCTACTGTCATGGGTATATTCGTACATATAAAGGTGGGTCTGCATCTTGTACCGGTAGTTTTCGTAGCGATTGCCTTCATCGGTGATTTGTATTTTGTGATGTCGGAGAATAGCAAGATAGTGAAGAAGCTTACTCCTGTTGAAGCTGTACGTGGTAATTTTGCACCCCAGAAGCAGAAGATTAAAAGGAGAGGTAGGAGCATATATAGTCTTATCCTTGGGATGGAAGGTGATTATGCGTATAAGAGCCTAAAGGCAAACAAGGGAAGGTATTACAAATCAGTATTTGCATTTGGACTTGGTATAGCCTGCTTTATCGGCATATCAGTTATGGCATATTCGCTTACAACTATAAAGAAAGCTTCGGATGACAGATTTGGAGATTATCCAGTATATTTCTTCAGTGAGTACTGTATAGGAAATAACCCGGATGAAATAAAGTCAACGCTTCCATCCTATGATACATTAAAGCTAATATCTGATAATGGAAATATTGAAGAAGCAAGGACAATGCATATAGCGACGTTTAATGTTGTGGACAGGGAAGCTTTTATAGATAAATTTAATGATGTGTTTTTGCAGGAGACATACTACGGTGAAATCTATAATGATGAAAAGCTAAAGCAAAATGACGCCTATAGTTATATGACAGCTTCAATGAATGTTATAGGATACGAGCCTGATGAATATGAAAAGCTGGAAGAATATCTGATTGACGGAACGCTGGATGTAAGCGAAAACGGAATAGTAATGGTACAGCAGAGTATAGCTTATCCTTACGCAGATGAAGAGAACGATACCCTTACGGTAGAGAACCTGTATGGTAAGTGGTACGTTAACAATGATTATACCATAGGTGATACAGTCAAATTATATGATATAAAAAGAATTAATGAAATATTGGATAAGTATCTGGAAGCTACAGGCTTGAATGAATTCAAGATGACCTTATATGATGAAAATAGTGAGCCTATATACGACGAAGAAGAGAAACAAAGACGTATGGATTTACGTAAGGAATGTATAGTAAAAGCCTTTGAACAGGCATACGAAGAGGGTGCGTATAGGGAGTATACTGTAGAGGGTATAGTAGAAAGAGACCTTACATTGAATTATGATGCAGTGATGCAGGCAGTCGTGCCGATAGATAATTTCTGTCATATGACCGGACTCTCAAGAGAAGACAGTACAGGTATTAAATATTCGCTTAAGGAAGGAAGGATTGATTCCTCTTTGGAGAAGCTTCTGATGAATTGCTTTGATATGTATGAGTGTATGCAGTCGGCGTATGTATTTGAAGTCCAGCCCGTAAATATGCTTAGGAAGAGCATACGTTATATATCAATGTTCATAATATTTGTCGTACTTATGAGCACCGTAAATATCATAAATACAAGTGCAAGTAATCTTCATTTAAGACGGCAGGAGCTTGCACAGCTAAGAGTTATAGGAGTGTCAAAAAAACGTCTGGCTTACATAGTAATTTTAGAGGGTGTCATAACGGCAATATCTGCAAATGTACTGGGAAACCTGCTTGGATACGGTCTGTTATTGCCTATGAAAAAGGGCTTGAATATACTGTTTCACATTCCTCTTTCAGGAACGCTTACAGCAAGTGTGCTTGGCCTTGTAGTATCAACTCTGATACTTTGCGGCTCACTGTATGTTCCTATCAAGAGAATGGGAAATGCGGTTATAGATGAGCTTAATGCTTCCGGTGATTGATGTGTGAAATGCATAAGATGATTATTTGATTTAATAGTGAGAATACAGATTTGGAGGTTTAGCTATGGATATAGTAACTATGGAAAATGTGACTAAGATATATGGTTCGGGCGATGCGAGAGTCTGGGCACTCGATAATGTGAATCTTAACGTAAAGAAGGGTGAGATTCTTGCTGTGGTAGGAGCATCAGGCTCCGGTAAGTCAACACTGCTTCATGTTATGGGAGGAGTAGATGTACCGACTAAAGGAAAAATAGTTGTAGACGGAAAAGACATAACTGCACTCAGTGATGAGGAAATGTCGGTGTTTCGCAGAAGAAAAATCGGTTTTGTCTTTCAGGCATATCATCTCATTCCTGTTCTTACAGTGGAGGAAAATATCAGGATGCCTATACTTCTGGACCACAAGAAACCGGATAGAGAATACATAGACCATATTATAGAGATGCTGGGATTAAAGGATAGGAGGAAGCATCTGCCGAATCAGCTTTCGGGCGGTCAGCAGCAAAGAGCCGCGATAGCGAGAGCACTGGCGAACCGCCCATCACTTGTATTGGCTGACGAGCCGACGGGCGCACTTGATTCAACAAATGGTAATGAGGTTATGTCACTGCTTCAGGA
>CAMALN010000023.1 GCA_945836565.1 uncultured Lachnospiraceae bacterium | reverse complement strand
TTGACGAGGATGTTAATGATTATGTATTCTCTTTTGACGCAAAGATTATTTGTAACAAAGCAGATGGTCAGTGGAAAATAACTAATATCACAGAGTAGCTATTCTCAAAAATATTATGAAAGCCAATGGGGACAGGAAAAGAGCCACTTTTCCTGTCCCCATTGGTCTACCTTATTGCGTCCTTCATGGTTTTCACATATTCACCAATGTAAGGTGCAGCTTCTCTTCCGTATCTTTCGAGGTACTTAACGATTGCTGAGCCTACAATTGCTCCGTCTGCTATGTCGGCCATACGTTTTGCCTGCTCGGGTGTAGATATGCCAAAGCCTATGGCGCAAGGCACATCAGTGCTGCTGCGGATTACCTCAACTATTGATGCAAGGTCAGTATTTATCTCGCTTCTGGTTCCGGTCACGCCAAGACTGGATACGATGTATATAAAGCCCTCTGCCTCCTTTGCTATCATAGCTATGCGGTTAGCAGAGGTAGGTGCTATCAGAGATATCAGGTCCACACCATATTTGCGGCATGTCGGTGCGAACTCCTCCTTTTCCTCATAAGGAAGGTCAGGAAGGATAATTCCGTCTATTCCGTAGCTGTTGCATTTGGCTAGAAATTCGTCGATGCCATACGAGAATACCACATTTGCATATGTCATAAACACAAGCGGAATATCGATTTCCCTCCTAAGCTCCTTCACAAGCTCGAACACATCATCCGTAGTCACTCCGCCGCTCAATGCCCTTACATTTGCACTCTGGATAACCGGGCCCTCTGCCGTAGGGTCTGAAAATGGGATACCTAGCTCTATCATATCTGCGCCGTTTGCAACCATCTCGAGTACTGCCTTTTTGGTGGTCCCAAGGTCCGGGTCGCCGCAGGTTATAAACGGGATAAATGCCTTTCCTGACTCAAATGCCTTTCCTATTCTACTCATATATATCCTCCCCTCTATATGCAAAATATTCTGTTTCTATCGGAATTTTCGAGCAAATAAAAAGTCCTCGACAGAGATAATCTGTCAAGGACGAATAAACTATATCAGCTACCCGCGGTCCATTTGACAGCCTGTATCACATCCGGTTCTCAGCCTCCCGGACTCTCTGTAAGGTCATAACTGCCTTCATCTCCGCTTCAACGGTTTAAAATATTAACTTACTAAATACAATACTCATATATATCAATTTGTCAAGCAAAAAAATAAATCGATGCGACAGGATTCGAACCTGCGACCTCTGCGTCCCGAACGCAGCGCTCTACCAAGCTGAGCCACGCATCGAAGTTAATAGGTGCCATGCATACCACACAGCACCTGTTACTTTATCACATTTTTCAAAAATATAAAAGTATTATTTTATCATTTTGCAAAATAAATTTTAGTTTTTAATTAAACCTCGAATCTTGAGATTACATCCTTCATACGCTCAACCTGGTCGAACAGTTCCTTACTAAGTGCAACTGATTCCTCCGAAGTAGCTGAATTGTTCATAGTATGACTTGAAATCTCTCTAAAGTTTCCACCAACCTCTGATATAATCTCAGTCTCGCTGTTAATAGCCTCCACGATTTCCTGAACGTGATCATTTACATCCTGAGTCTTGGAAACTATCATCTGAAGCTTCTGTGCAGTGTAATCTGCCAGACGGCTTCCCTCATCCACAGCCTGCTTCGATACCTCGATAAGACGGGTAATATTTACGGCTGCATCTGCTGTCTGGTTTGCAAGGTCTCTTACAGAATCCGCAACAACCGAGAAGCCTCTTCCCGCCTCTCCTGCTCTTGCCGCCTCTATAGAAGAGTTCAAGGCAAGAAGGTTGGTCTGGCTGGCAATATTATTTATGGTCTCAATAATATTTACAATCTCATTTGAAGTAGAAGATATCTTCTCCATAGCTTCAAGCAGCTGGTGCATCTCCTCATAGCCTGCCGAAAGCTCCTGCATGGTATCCTGTGAAAGCTCCATGGATGCCTGAGCAAGCTGCTTGCTTCTGTTGAACTTCTCGGATACATCCTCAACTGCTGTGCTACCCTGGTCTACCAAAACAGTTACAGAAGCAACATCCTCAGCGAGAGAATCAGCACCGTCAGCCACGTTCTGTGCACTGTAATATACACATTCCGCACTGTCTCGAATCTTGGTCATCGCATCCTGTAAAGCTACGGCAATACTGTTGATACTATCCTTAAGCGGTGCAAAATCACCTATGTAATCCATATCAACTCTTACGTTAAAGTTACCATTCTCCATAGCACTGAGCTTTTCCTGCATATCCTGTATGTATGAACGGATAGCTGTATTCGAATCCTCTATGGACATACAGGCTGCACCTATCTCATCATTTCCTCTATAAGTAGCAGTATAATCAAGTATACCCTCCATCATATTGCATGCCACATCATTGAGCTCCTTAAGAGGTGAGAACATCGGAAGCAATGTGCTGTTTATAGACTTCCTTATCAAGAATAATGCTATGATAGAGATAATAATTATGTCTACAATAAAGATAATTACACCCTTAAAATACTCAAATGCGCTTGTGGCATATATAACTGTAAGTCCCTCATTCTCCAGGTAATGTGAAGTGAATATCCTGAGTTTTTTGTCATAATCAAAGCCAAGCTTGAACTTATCTGTTCCGATAAGCTTCTTCGAGATTCCGGCCGACTTATATGCAGCTATATGCTCCTCGCCATTTTCGTCTACGTATGGTATGAACTTATTGGCCTTATGAGTAAGTACACCACCGGCACTGTCAACAAGCACCGCATAGCCCTTTGAGGACTTAAATGCCGACTGTGCCATCTCAGTTATATCATCTATAAATATATCTACTGCGAGTATACCTGCTCTCTTGCCTCCGCTGTATATACATTTCGAAAGCGTGATAACCATTCTTCCGGTATCTGCATCTACATATGCACTCGAGATATACGGCTCATCCGACTTCATAGCCTCTATGTAATACTCTCTGGTCTTAGGCTGGAACTCACCCGGTGCCGGCTCCCATCCACCACCAAAATAATTGTTATCATCCTCAAGACATACATAATAATCATATACTGTTTCGTTGTGTGCAAGGCAGTTTGCCAAAAATCCCTGTATGTCATACTTGTCCTGATTGGCAATCATATCATTATACTCGATATTCTGTATAATCATATCTACCGCCATAAGCTGCTCGTCATACCAAGCCTGTATGTTATCTGCAAGATTCTTTGTCCTCTCACGATACAGTGTCTTATTCTTCACCGACAGCATCGCTCCCGTCAATATTCCCAAAGCAAGCCCAATGATAGCAATTACTATCATTACTGTAATTATAACGTATCTTACTATTCTTTTGTTAATGCCACGCTCCATACATGCCCTCCTTATTATGTCAAAATTTAAACTTCTGTAATATCTATGATAAAATCAATATAAGTGCAACCGCAACCATCACAACAAGACCTACAGCTATGCCCACTATAGCACCGGCAGAACCCCCTTTTTTCATATCTCCGGTGTTAGTCGCATTAGTATTTGCACTATAATTCAAATTATAATTTACATTATTAGGTGCAGCATTATATACGGCATCACTTCTCACCTGAGGCTGTGGTATAAACTGTGTTACGCTGTCATCTCCTTGTACCTGACCGTAATTCTCAGGTATGAGCTCAGTAACGCTGTCGTCTCCCTCTACCTGACCGTAATTCTCAGGTATGAGCTCAGTAACGCTGTCGTCTCCCTCTACCTGTCCATAATTCTCAGGTATAAGCTCTGTCTCATCATCATTTCCCTCTACCTGACCGTAATTCTCAGGTATAAGCTCCGTTACGCTGTCATCACCTGCTATAAGCTGTTCCGACTCACTCTGATTATAAATTATCTTTGACGCATCAACATTCGTAAAACTGTCAAGAAAAGCTCCACACACAGGGCAATATTGCTCATTGCCGTTTATCTGTGCACCACACACCTTACAATTCATAGTAGCCTCCAATTATTAAATATAGTTATCTATATATTGTCTATATCATGTTTAACCTTTAATCTATTCATAGCTCTGGAAAGTCTCATCTGTCCCTCCAGATACTCCCTGTGACTCTTCTTCTGAAGCAATGCCTCCTTCGCTCTGGCCTCAGCCCTTTTCGCACGGTTTTCATCAATTTCCTCAGGCTTTTCAGCACTGTCCACAAGAACTAAAACCTCTCCGTCCTCAACCTTCAGCATGCCCTCTGACACGAATGCATATCTTGGCTTTTCCCCCGGAATGGTGTATGTTAATCTGCCCGGAACTATCGCTTCTATAAGGTTACTGTGATGAGCAAGTATGCCTATCTGTCCTTCAAGAGTCGGCACAACCAGCGACTCGCATAAGCCCTCGTAGAAATCCCTGTCTGCCGCCAAAATGGCTATCTGAAATGTATCCATGACTCACTCATCCCTTCTTTCTAGTCTACTATATATATCCAAACTGTGCAATGATTTTATGCACTTAAAGTTGCTGATTTTGCAATTACGTCATCTATTGTTCCTACATTATAAAAGGCGGCCTCCGGATATGCATCCATCTCGCCTTCAACTATAGCCTTGAAGCCCCTTATAGTCTCCGAAAGCGGTACATATATACCCGGTATACCGGTGAATTTCTCCGCTACATGTGTAGGCTGTGCCAGGAATCTCTGGATCCTTCTGGCTCTTCCAACTATCTTCTTATCCTCTTCGTCAAGCTCATCCATACCGAGTATGGCTATGATATCCTGAAGCTCATTATACTTCTGAAGTATCTCCTGAACCTGTCTTGCCACAAGATAGTGCTCCTCACCTACTATATCCGCCTCGAGAATTCTCGAAGAGGAACCAAGCGGGTCAACCGCCGGATATATACCCTGTTCTGCAATCTTTCTGCTCAAAACCGTTGTGGCATCGAGATGTGTAAAGGTTGTAGCAGGAGCAGGGTCAGTAAGGTCATCGGCAGGCACATATACAGCCTGTACGGAAGTAACGGAACCACTCTTAGTAGAAGTAATTCTCTCCTGAAGCTCACCCATCTCTCCGGCAAGCGTAGGCTGGTATCCAACTGCCGAAGGCATACGGCCAAGCAGTGTTGAAACCTCACTTCCCGCCTGCACGAAACGGAATATATTATCTATAAATAAAAGTACGTCCTTATGCTCCTCATCACGGAAATACTCTGCCATCGTAAGTCCGGTCAGCGCAACTCTCATACGAACTCCCGGTGACTCATTCATCTGTCCGAATACAAGTGCCGTCTTATCTGCAACTCCTGACTCGTTCATCTCTCTCCAGAGGTCATTTCCCTCTCGGCTACGCTCACCAACGCCGGTAAATATAGAATAACCTCCGTGCTCCATAGCAACATTATGGATAAGCTCCTGTATAAGCACTGTCTTACCTACTCCGGCACCACCGAAGAGACCTATCTTTCCTCCCTTTGGATATGGCTCGAGCAAATCTATAACCTTTATACCTGTCTCAAGTATCTCAACGACCGGCTGCTGCTCATCAAAGGCCGGCGCCTTTCTGTGAACAGGCCATTTCTTGTCAGCATCGGCAAGCTCACCCTTACCGTCTATAGGGGTACCCAAAACATTGAACATTCTGCCCAACGTTTGCTCTCCTACGGGCACTTCTATACCTTTACCGTCTTCGATGACCTCCATACCTCTTGCCAGATCTTCACTGGCTGCAAGCATAATACATCTGACACTACTGCCGCCTATATGCTGGGCAACCTCCATAACTCTTGTTCCGTCACCCACCTTGACAGTAAGTGCCTGTCTGATCATAGGTACCTTTCCTGTATCAAACTCGACATCTACAACCGGACCGGATATAGCTGTTATCCTTCCTGTATTCATCGATTTCTCACCTCTACTTTCTTCTTCCGTCTCTGAGCCTTTGCTCCGGACGAAACCTCAGTAATCTCCTGAGTAATTGCCGCCTGTCTGACACGGTTGTACTCAACCTTCAGGTGCGCCAATATCTCCTCTGCATTCTGATTTGCAGAATTCATCGCTGTCATGCGGGCATTCTGCTCACAGCAGAAGCTGTCAACAAGTGCCGAATATACGAATCCCGTTACATAGCTTCTGGTTATATTTTCCAAAACAATCTTAACATTTGGTGTGAATTCAAATTCGCCATGAAACGGTTTATCCTCAGGATGCATAAAATGCGAACGGTAGAACGGCAATAATCTGACTGCCGTAACCTCTTCCGACATGCTGTTCTTCATATCAGTATAGACCACATATAGTCTGTCAATACTGCGTTCCTCGAACTCCTCCAGAAGAATATCACAAATCTCCCTGGCTCTTTCCATATTGGGATCCTGAGCAGTATACAGAAAGCTTTGCTCTATCGGAATATGGTGATTGTTGCAATACTGTCTGCCATACTCACCCACCATATATATCTTACAGTCACTGTGCTTATCTATGAGCCTTTTCATCTCCTTCAGCACATTCTGATTGTATGCGCCTGCAAGCCCTTTATCTGCCGTAATCACCAGATAAGCATAGGTGCCGCCGTTTTTCTTCGCTCCATCCTCCGGGTAGTAGTATATACTCTCTACCTCTGGTGCATTTCTGAAGATTCTCTTTATCTCTTTCTTGACTGCATTGAAATACGGTTTGGTATTATCAAGTGCATTTTTCGCCTTGCGAAGCTTAGTGGAAGAGATAAGATACATAGCATTTGTAATCTTCTGCGTGTCCTGTACGCTCTTTATTCTGTTTTTAATTTCCTTGGCACCCGGCATACAGTCACCCACCTTACATAGTCTGTTTTATATCCTCTATATAGGACGCCGCACAATCTAATAATTCATTCTTTACATCATCCGGAAGTAATCCGGTTTTATCTATCTGTCTGCAGAGCTCACCACAGTTTTCTTCTATATATGCCAGAAGTCCGTTCTTGACCTCACCAATCTTCTTAACAGGTACATCCTGGAACAGATGTGCCATGGCCGCAAGCAGTATTACAACCTGCTCGTGCTGGCTGTACGGATGGTATTGAGGTTGCTTAAGCAATGCCATAAGACCCTGACCATATACAAGCTGTCTCTTGGTAGTATCATCAAGGTCACTTGAAAACTGTGTAAATACCTCCATCTCTCTGTACTGAGCAAGATCAAGACGAATGGCACCTGTAGCCTTCTTCATAGCCTTAGTCTGTGCATCACCACCGACTCGCGATACAGAAAGTCCTACATTTACAGCCGGTCTCTGACCTGCGAAGAAGAGATTGCTCTCAAGGAATATCTGTCCGTCGGTAATGGAAATGATATTCGTAGGAATATATGCCGATACATCTCCGGCCTGTGTCTCTACTATAGGAAGTGCTGTCATACTTCCTCCGCCGCACTCATCCGACATATGTGCCGAACGCTCAAGAAGTCTCGAATGAAGATAGAATACATCTCCCGGATATGCCTCTCGTCCCGGCGAACGCTCAAGCAATAAGCTTAAGGCTCTGTATGCTATAGCATGCTTAGACAAATCGTCATACACGATAAGCACATCCTTGCCCTTGTGCATGAAATACTCACCCATAGCACAGCCGGAATACGGTGCAATGTACTGATATGGTGCGGAATCACTTGCATTTGCTGCGACAATTATAGTGTAATCAAGTGCACCACGCTTTCTAAGATTCTCCACAAGCTGGGCAACCGAACTCGCCTTCTGTCCTATGGCAACATAGATACAGATTACTCCCTTGCCCTTTTGATTCAATATAGTATCCAGTGCGATGGCAGTCTTACCTGTCTGCCTGTCGCCTATTATAAGCTCTCTTTGTCCTCTTCCTATAGGAAACATCGAGTCTATCGCAAGAAGCCCTGTCTCCATAGGGGTATCTACCGGCTGTCTCTCGAGTATGCCCGGGGCCGGATTCTCTATAGGTCTGTATTCCTGCTCAGCTATGTCTCCCTTGCCATCGATAGGGTTACCAAGCGCATCAACAACCCTTCCTAAAAGTGCGTCTCCAACAGATACACCTGCAGTCCTACCGGTTCTCTTTACGACGCTGCCCTCTGATATGAGGCTGTCATCACCAAATAATATACATCCTAAGTAATCAGGCTGAAGCTCCTGAACCATACCTCTTATACCCTCTGAGAATATAAGAATCTCGCCATAGCAGGCATGCTCCAATCCCTTTACTGTTGCTATACCATCACCTACGGTAAGCACGGTTCCTATTTCCGTAGCCATGGAGCTCGGAGTCCAGTCATTTACCGCCTCCTGTAATAGCGGAATGATGCGGCTTCCCGCAACCTTAAGTGATGCGAATCTTTCCTTAAGCTCAGCAAGGTGTGCCTCCGGAGTCCAGTCGTAGACCTCACTTAATTTCCAGTCAAGTACTTCACCTGACTTTTCGTCATATAGTGCAGTTCCGACCTCAAGACGAAAACCATTTGTAACAGACTTGTCCTCGACCCAGTCCATGCGAACGTCGTCGCCGTATTTCTTACTGAGAAATGCAAGCAGCTTCTCCTCCTGTGCCGGCTGTGGTCTGACATCACTTATGAGTCTCGCTGCAAGTCTAGTATTCTTAGAATCAGTGCTCATCAGCTGCACCTCCGTCTACATTCTGAAGGAAGCTCTCATAAGGATCCTTTGCAGTCTGTGCAAGGAGCTTTCTGGTAGCCTCAACGGCAAGCTCGGCAACCTCCTTCTTAGATTCCTCAAGTATTCTATCATGCTCGCGTGCCATATCCTCTCTGGCGTTCTGCATGTATTTTTCAGCCTGTGCCTTTGCATCCTGAAGCTGCTTCTCTGCTTCATCATTTGCCTTAGCCATAGTCTCTTTCTTCTTTACAGCTATCTCCTCATCAGCACCGGCAAGCTTCTCATCATACTGTTCCTTTACATTTTCAGCCTCAGCAAGCTTTGCCTGAGCCGCAGCTTCCATATCCTTGTAGTAAGCTGTTCTCTTGTCCATAAAAGCCTTAATCGGCTTGTACAAAAGAAGATACAGACCACCCGTCAATATGCCAAAATTAAACAAATGCAGAAGTATCTGCTGCCAATCAATATTCAAAGGAATATTCATGATAATCCCTCCTTACATAACGAATATGATAAGTATCGCTACGATAAGTGCATAAATGATAGCGGTCTCTATAAATACAAGTCCGAGCATAAGTGTGGTTCTAATCTTTCCCTCTGCCTCAGGCTGACGTGCTATACCCTCTGCCGACTTAGATATAGCCATACCCATACCGATTGCACCTGCTGCGGCTGCAATACCAACTACAATAGCGGCTGCCATAGCCTTTGAGCCGACCGTTGAATCAGCTGTTGCTGTTGCCTCTATAGCTGTTTCCTCGGCATCCTTTTCCTCAGCGGATACAGTCATACCAAGGCTCATAGCCAAAACCATTGCTACTGCAAGCATTGCACCTGCTCTCTTGATAATACTCTTCAAACCAGTAATCTTCTTCATAATGTTTTCTCCTTTATCTTATATAATCTATGTTATCAATCCTATGCCACAGCTACACGCTCATGTCTCTCCGATACCTCTCCGTAGAAAAGAGCCGTGAGCATAGTCAGGACATATGCCTGAATCAATGCGTGAAGCAGTGTGAACAGCACACCCACCACAACCGGAAGTACAAAGCTAAGCGCAATGTAATAATATACAAGCTCCGTTACAAGCAAGCCACTTAAGAGTGCTCCGAACAAACGGAAGCTCATTGATATAGGAAGAGAAAAATCCTTGAGGGTACGTCCTACGCCCTTCAATCCATTTCCCGCTATACCACCTGATAAAATTACTATATACGACAGACATCCAAGTGCAATCGCTGCATTTACATCGGAAATCGGTGCAGGCAATGCAATAGATATCCCGCCGGTCGTAACCGCCTGCAATCCCAAAAGCTCAAACAATGTGCTGGTGAATATATACGTTCCTGCCGAAAATACATACAGGCCCAAAAATCCGTTCCTGTGGGGGCTGTTTGACTTTGCCAGACCGTCGAATAATCCAACCCAGCTCTCCAGCAGAAGCTGTAGCTTGCCCGGCACATATTTGAATTTCGGTATCACAAATATTCTGATAATGAGTGCAAACACCAGTAATATTCCGGTAACAGTAAATGCCGAAACAACCGCCGGATTCACATCTATGATGCCAAATAGCGATAGCTTGTTATGCTCATGCAATACCGCATCCTTCATAACCTCCTGTATGGTCTCAGGTTTTCCTCCGGGCTTATTCAGTGCTATACTCGCCACCAAAAGTGCAATAAGTGACAGTATCCACACAACGATACCCGTTTTTTGCTTCTTTTCTTTCATCTACGTCCACACCTCCCGTGACATAAAATAACGCCACCTTCAGTATTTCACTGCAGGTGACGTATATAATAAAACTCATCATCCGTAGTCTAGTTCTATTATGAACATTCCGACACGTATTTTACTAACTTTTTTTTATGATGTCAAATATGTAATAACTATTTTTGTAATATTTATTTGATTTTTAGCATATTAATATGATTCTTTTTTTCTGCATCAACTCTATAGCTTTCTCTGGCCTTTTGAATAGCCTTGTTATGCGTCCAGACATCAAGTTTTTTCCCTTCGATAAACGGCAGAGTTTTATCATACTGTTTTGCTAGAGCTTCACTGAAAAACCACGCCACAGCCATACGTATATAATACTCCTCTGACCTTATGGAAGCAATCTTTTCAAGCAAGCCCTCCCTTAGTTCACCATCGAGAAAATACTTCATAAGCGCTACGATGGCAAACCTCTGCTGATAGGTATGCTCGCTGTCAAGCCACTCAAGCAAAATCGGATATACCTTGTCCTGATTCTTCTTGAATATCTTCGGTGCTATCATATCGCAGGTCGCCCAGTTGTCTACGTACGGAAGGAATGCTGCGAGCCTTTCAAGTAGCTCGTCTACATCCTTATAGCGAAGCAGGAGCAGCTCCGCATGGATATTATTCTCTTCATAATAATAGTGCGGAAGAGTGTCTAAGAATTCCTCCACATAGTCTTCTCTGTATATTTGTTTTGCCAACGCCCTAAGCTTAGGTGTACGCACCCCTATAATCCTGTCAGGTTCGACATTCGGTATAAGGCGGGAATGAAACGCCTTATATTCTAAGTCCTGTAGGGCGAAGAGTTGGTTTGTGATTGTCATATGGTTTATACCTGCCATTGTTTGTTCGAATTAAATAATATGTAGATTTGAGATATACCGTATCACAAAGGTTCTTCAGTATAGTAAATGATTAATAAATAGTTATTTCTTCGTAGCCTTTATGATTGTTTGAAATTGGTCTATTATGTTTATCAAATGAATTTGTCCAGTCCTCTATCGTCAAATCTTGATATATACTTCTCAGGCTCCTTCTTCATCGCCATAACATCTGCAAATGCATGTAGCATAATCCGCTCTTTGTCGCAATCCGAATTATTCTTACCTAAATCATGCATCACATTGTACTGCCACATCAGATGAAAATACATATCAGAAAGGCCATATCCCTGCACCTTCACTCTGTCCAGAATACAATGATTATCAAGATAGTACACGAATTCTGTCATCATCTCTGAATCCATAATGAGCCCCGACCACAGCTCGTCTATGAACGATTGCTCCTCGCCCGCATACTCGCCTAGCATCTGAAGGCCCTCCATCGCTTTTATTAGTCTTGCATCATATATTATACCACTCATGTTTGCCCTCCTGATTAGATTATACCTTCATATTCAAGATATTCCAAGAATGCAGTGCAACCTGTCACGACATCTCTATAGGTCTCATCAAATGCACCCGAGTACCACGGATCTCGCACAGACCTTGATTCGTTGTTATATTCCAACAAAAGTCGCATCTTATCACCGGCCTTATGCCCGGTTATACGTTCCATGTTGCGCATATTCATGGTATCCATACCTATAAGATAATCATAATAGTCATAATCCGATTTCTTCAGCTGAACAGCTCTCTTCCCCTCACAGCTTATCCCGTGCTTGGCAAGCTCAGCCTTTGCCGGAGGATATACCGGATTGCCCACACCATTCCATATTTCTTCTGTGCTTGTTGCCGCCGAGGCGATTTCAAACAGGTCAGATATATTACGTTTTTTTACCATGTCCTTTAGGATGAATTCTGCCATAGGCGAGCGGCAGATGTTGCCGTGGCATACGAAAAGCACTCTCGTTTTCATTTTTTACCTCCTAAAATGCC
>CAMALN010000022.1 GCA_945836565.1 uncultured Lachnospiraceae bacterium | reverse complement strand
CCGAAAGTCCTATAGACCTAGGCTCAAGATGTACGGTATTTATGACTTCAAAGGTTAAGCAGGCCCAGAAGGAAGGTGCATCCGTAGCAGACATTTCTGCCGGTCTCGCATATTCTGTAATTAAGAACGCCCTGCTTAAGGTTATCAAGCTCACCGATCCTAAACAGCTCGGTAAGCATATAGTAGTTCAGGGTGGAACCTTCTACAACGACGCAGTTTTAAGAAGCTTTGAGCTTATCTCAGGCCGTGAAGCTATAAGACCTGATATTGCAGGTATAATGGGTGCATTCGGAGCTGCCCTTATAGCAAGGGACAGATACGAAGAAGGACATGTTCCTACACTCATTACAAAGGAGCAGTTAAATGAGCTTACATACGAGACACGTATGGCAAGATGTAGCGGATGTACCAACAACTGTCTTCTCACTATCAATAAATTCTCAGGTGGAAGACAGTTCATATCAGGAAACAGATGTGAAAAGGGATTGGGACTTAAGAAAAATATGCACAATGTGCCTAACCTTTTTGAATATAAGTTTAACCGTTTATTCAGCTATGAGCCTCTCTCACCGGACGAGGCTGTTAGAGGAGAAATCGGTGTACCTCGTGTTCTCAACATGTATGAGAACTATCCATTCTGGTACACCTTCCTTACAAAGCTCAAATACAGAGTTATACTCTCGCCAAAGTCATCCAGAGACATATACACTCTCGGTATAGAATCAATCCCAAGTGAGTCAGAGTGTTATCCTGCGAAGATTTCGCATGGTCATGTTATGTGGCTCCTTAAGCAGGGACTTAAGACCATCTTCTATCCTTGTGTTCCTTACGAGAGAAACGAGACTCCGGAGGCAAACAATAACTACAACTGCCCAATCGTTACTTCATATGCTGAAAATATCAAGAATAATATGGAGGAAATCTGTGCAGCCGACATTACATATATAAGACCATTTATGGCTCTCGACAATGTTCCTGCATTGAAGGACAGGCTTTACAGGGAGTTCAGGAAATATACAGATGTTACCGAGGATGAGATTTCAGCCGCTGTAGATGCAGCTTTTGAAGAAGATGACAGAGTAAAAGCCGACATAAGAAAGAAGGGTGAGGAAACCGTAGCTTACCTCGAGGAGAACAATAAGCTCGGTATCGTGCTCGCAGGCCGTCCTTATCACCTTGACCCGGAGATAAATCATGGTCTTCCGGAGCTTATCAATTCATATGATATAGCTGTACTTACCGAAGACAGTATAGCGCATCTCGGAAAGGTTGAGAGACCTCTTATAGTATCAGACCAGTGGATGTACCACTCAAGACTTTACAAAGCAGCTAACTACGTTAAAGGTAGTTCAAATCTCGAGCTCATTCAGCTCAACTCCTTCGGCTGCGGTCTCGATGCCGTAACGACAGACTGCGTAAACGATATACTTACTAATTCAGGAAAGATATATACTGTACTTAAGATTGATGAGGTAAGCAACCTCGGCGCAGCCCGTATAAGGATACGTTCACTTATCAGCGCCGTAAATGTAAGACGTAAGCAGGGCTTCGTTCCTACTCCTGTATCTTCTGCAATTGAGCGTGTAGAATTTACCGAAGAAATGAAGAAGGATTATACTGTACTGATTCCACAGATGTCTCCTATACATTTCGAGCTTCTTGAGCCTGCACTCGCATCTATGGGACTTAACCTGGTAATGCTTCCTGATGCAACAAAGGATATGGTTGACACAGGTCTAAAATATGTAAATAATGATGCCTGCTATCCTTCCCTCATAGTTGTAGGACAGCTTATGTACGCAATCAATTCAGGAAAATATGATATAAATAAGCTAGCCGTTATAATGACCCAGACCGGTGGTGGCTGCAGAGCAACCAATTATGTAGGTTTCATAAGACGTGCCCTCGCAAAAGCCGGATACGGACAGATACCTGTCATATCACTCTCCGTACAGGGCTTCGAGAAGAACTCGGGCTTTAAGCTTAGTCCAAAGCCTGTGCTTCTTGCTATGAAGGCTCTTATATACGGTGATTTATTTATGAGAGTTTTATATAGAACCAGACCATATGAGAAGATTCCGGGCTCCGCAAATAGACTCCACGAAAAGTGCAAGGCAATCTGTATCAAGAGCTTAAAGGATAATGGTCGAGGCTTCTCTAAGATATGTAAGCGTATAGTTGAGGAATTCGATAATCTCCCACTTAAAGAAGATGTCGTAAAGCCTAGAGTTGGTATAGTCGGAGAAATTCTGGTTAAATTCCTTCCTTCCGCAAACAATCACATCGTTGATTTGCTTGAAGCCGAAGGTGCCGAAGCTGTAATGCCGGATTTGCTGGACTTCTTCATGTACTGCTTCTACAACAACAATTACAAATACGAATACTTAGGCAAATCAAAGAAAAGCGCAAGGAATGCCAACCTTGGTATAAGTGCCCTTGAGCTTCTTAGAAAGCCTATGGTAGATGCATTAAAGAAGAGTAAGAGATTTACTCCTCCGGTACATATCTCCCACCTTGCCGAATACGCTAAGCCTATCGTATCTATCGGAAACCAGACAGGTGAAGGCTGGTTCTTAACCGGCGAAATGATAGAGCTTATAAAGAGCGGTGCCAACAACATAGTATGTTGTCAGCCATTCGCCTGTCTTCCTAACCACATAGTAGGCAAGGGCGTTATAAAAGAGCTTAGAAAGAACTACCCTGGGGCAAACATTGTCGCTATCGACTATGACCCGGGCGCTTCGGAAGTAAACCAGGTCAACCGTATCAAGCTTATGCTTGCTACAGCCAGAAAGAATATGCAATAGTTTTTTATTATACATAACGCCTCTGAGAGATACAATTTTTTTCAATCCGGGACCGCTTGCGCTTAGATACGCCACGTAGCGGATTCTAAGTTCGTGCAAAGCTTACGCTATGCACTCACTAAGAACCGACGGACGTATATGTCCCTCATTGAAAACAATTGTATCTCTCAGATGCTGTTTTGTTATTTTTATATAAAAAATAGTGTTTTGAAAATATAAAATCTTATTTAGATAATATATTTACAAAACACTACTTTTATATTTTATTCTTCGTCTCTTTCTACGATGAAGCTTCCACCGCCTTTATGCTCGCTAAGGTATCTGAAGCTAATATCCTTAAGGTCAAGTCCGTCTGCACCGACCTTTAATCTAAGAACTGCGAATCTTTGCATTATCCACAGGTCTCTAATGACACAATCCAGCTCACCATTTGTTCCGTGGAAGGTCATAGTGCTGATTGGGAAGCCATTTATGAATAAGGTGCAGGTCATCTGAGCAACCTCATTTGCCATAGAGCTTCCTCTGAGTGTGATACGATAGTCTCCCGGCTTGCTGGCGTCTAAGGCTATGACATAGCTTGTATCCTTCACTGATTTTCTGTCATCAAGAGGGATAACCAACTCATCCTCCAATACAAGATATTCCACATCCGAAACATCTGTGAAATCCTCACCAATTGGTCTTTCAATTATCTCGACTTCATCTGCATTATCGATAAGACGCTTCATAGCCTGTGTCTTCATGGCAAATCCACAAATGTTTGCAGCACATCTTTGAAGCTCACCTATTGTTATTTCACCCTTCTCTAAGGCATCAAGTGTATTGTCTCCGATTACATTTTTCGAACCATCAGGACATACCATATACAAGTCATTTTGAGCTCTTACCATTGTAGCAAAATCTGTCTTGCTGCCGGCTTCAGTACCATCCATACTTATAGCTGCCCACCAATCAGTCATAACTACACCCTTAAAGCCCCACTCTTCTCTTAATATAGTGGTATTTAAATCATATATACCCGCTGTATATAGTCCATTTACCCTGCCATAGGTAGTCATTACACTATCACAGTATCCGCTTCTTACTGCCATTTCAAAGCCCTTAAGGTATATCTCCCTCAATGCTCTCTCTGACACCACGGCATCTACAAATCTTCTGCCAAGCTCCTGATTATTTGCGCAAAAATGCTTTACGGTACCGCTTCCCTGATATTTTTTCAAGCCCTTAAGCTGACTTATGGCAATCTCACCGGTCAGATAAGGGTCCTCTGAAAAATACTCAAAGTTACGTCCATTTAGCACATGTCTGTGTATATTCATGCCCGGTCCAAGAAGGCACTCAACCTTATTTGCTACCATCTCCAATGATGTGTATTCAAAAAGCTCCGTGTTAAGTTTTCTGTTGAAGGTGCATCCAAGCAGTGTTCCTATAGGCAGGCTGAACGCTTCCGCACCCGAGTCAAATCTCATGCCGGACGGACCATCATCGCAGCACACAGCCGGTATGCCATAATCCCGAAGTGCCTTTGATACCCCGCCAAAGGCCGAAGCAGTACCAGGAGTTACAAGTGAGCTTCCCATGCCCTCTCCTCTTATGATACAGCTTAGGTCGTCCTCTGAAAGCTGTGATATAAAGTCCTTCATGCTTGCGTTTTCTTCATATACATCACGAAGCTTAATACCCATATCTCCTGTGATAGGGTATTCTGCCGGAAGCTTTGCAAGTCTCTTCTCCTCCTGCGTCATAGCAGCTGTTGGAGCCTTCTCCAATGACTGCTTCATATCGCAATCCGGTCTCAACCTCTCAAATTCACATACAGGTGCAAGTGCCTGAGAAAGCTTATCTAACACCATATCTTCAATATATATCTTTCCGATTTCTACAGCGTCCCTTACATTATCACCAAGATAAAAGATATATTCTCCCTGTTCTAATACATAGCAACTCCTATTCCCTGTAATTCCACTGTCATCATAGGATGCAAATGTATAAAACGGCACGACCAATTCAAGTATCTGGCTTTCTCCTTTTTTTAGGCTGTCCGTCTTATCAAAACCAACCAAAGCCTTTTTGGGCTTACCAAGCTTACCCTGCGGAGCAGAAGCATATAGCTGTACTACCTGCTTACCTTCTGAACATCCAACATTCTTTACACAGACACGTACAATAGCTTCTCTCTTATCAATATTAAACTCTATAGCTTCGCATTTCGTATCAAAATCAGTATACGATAATCCATATCCAAAAGGATATCTGACTCTGTCCTCAGCAAAGGTCTCAAAATATCTGTATCCTACATATATATCCTCTACATATGTATTGCTGTGTACATCTCCAAAATTCTTATCGGCATAATAATCCGAAAGCTCATATGCTATAGTATCTGTCAATCTTCCCGAAGGACATACTTTTCCGGTAAGAACATCAGCAGTTCCATGTCCTCCTACCATTCCTCCCTGCCATCCATATACGACTGCATCAGGCTTAATGCTGTCGACAAAATTCATGTCTATAATTCCGCCTACATTAAGAAGCACAACCATTTTTGAAAAATGAGCTCTTACCTTTGACATCATGTCAAGCTCAAGCTCCGTAAGCAAATATGAGCCTTCTGTCGCTGTACTGTCCTTATCCTCTCCTGCAGTTCTTGCTATGATAACAAGAGCAACATCAGATTTTTTCGCCGCATTCTCAACCAATTCATCGTCGACAGGCATCTCAGGCTGAGACCATGGCTCCATGCCCCATCCCAAGCCTCTGTCCACAGGATTTGCCTTATTCCATGCCTCATATATTTGGGCAAGCTCCTCATTTATGCTTACAATTCCGCTTTCTCGTAACCCTTCCAACATATCTGTAACATGATATACATTTACCATACCCCCGGAACCTGTTCCGCTCTTATAATAATGAGCCTGCATTCTTCCGAACACAGCTACCTCATCGCCAATTCTAAAAGGCAAAACATCGTTATTGTTTTCAACCAGAACAATACCTTCTGCTACAGCCTGTCTCGCCTTTTCCTCATATTCCTTCCAATTTAGTATGTATTTCATAGCCTTCTCCTTTTTTTACCTCTTAGTATTCTTCACATTATATATATTTATAATATAAAAAAACCAGATTCCGGTATTGTAGAATCTGGTTTTTATTTGCAAATATCTGTACAAATTCGTAAATTTTACTTGTTGCTAGGACGCTTTCCAAGCTTTACAGTAAGTGTTTTTTCAACATATTCATTATCTTCCATAATACTATAGGTTACCTCTATCTCTTCACCTACAGAATAGTACTCCAGTAACGAGGTAAGCTCCACGGCACTGTTTACTCTTGTACCATCAAATTTAGTTATAATTGAATCAACCGGCAAACCTGCTCTCTGAGCAGCCATACCCAAATCAACCTTGGTTACATATACACCTGCCGGTGCCTTATAATAATACTGCATCTCCTCAGTTACTGTACCGCACTCTATACCAAGATAGCCTCTATACTCCTCGTCAACCTTCTCTCTGGTCTTCTTAAGCTTCAAATCATTTATTATATCCATAACCGAGCTTACCGGTATGGCATAGCCTATACCCTCTACGGTAGTAGACGCATACTTAGATGAGTTTATACCGATAACCTCACCCTTCATATTGAGTAATGCTCCTCCACTGTTGCCGGGATTAATAGCAGCATCTGTCTGAATAAGCGGTGTCTTGTTAGTAGAATTCTCTCTGTTTAGAGCACTTACTATTCCTGTCGTTACAGACTGTCCGTATCCAAGTGCATTTCCGATAGCCACGACCTGTTCACCTACCATAAGCTCATTGGAATCTCCAAGCTGTGCTATCTTTATCGCAGCAAGTGAAGAATCTGATATATCCTCAAGCGGAACAGATATTATCGCCAAATCATTATCACTGTCGGTTCCTTTGACCTTTGCCTCGTAGGTTTCACCATCTATAAGGTCTACATTTACTGTCTCAGCATCCTGAACTACATGATTGTTGGTTACAATCAAAAGCTCTGTATCATTTTTATCGATTATTATTCCGGAACCGGAGCCCTCCGACTCGTAGGAATACGAACCGAATATTCCCTGATTCAACTCTGTTATGGCAGTTATGTGAATAGAAACTACTGACGGCATAACATTTGTTACAATCTCAGACACGTCCATTCCGTCATTTCCGGATAGTACAGTGGTAGAACCGATATCTACATTATCAGCTTCCTCACCTGTCTTCTCTATATCCTCGGACATACCGAACGGAAGCTCTATATCCTCCGGCAGGGCCTCGGTGGTCTGTTCCGTATTCCGTTCTTCCACCTTGTCCCATATATCTCTGGTTCCGTATCTGAATACCCCGGCTGCTATAATTCCGAAAGCGCCCGCTCCCAAAACTACGCCTGCCGATTTAGCCATAAATTTCCTGAAGCCATTACCTTTTTTAACATTTTCTGCATTTTCTGCCTGTACAATTCCATCATATATATTGGAATCCATATTACCGTTCATACTACCATCCCTTTCATATCATAGTAATATTATAAGTTCAATTAATCAGCTTATGCAAATAGAATATACATATAATATGATAAAAAAATGTTATATTTGTGAAAATTCTATGAAAGTCTGCTACAAAGCTATACGGCGAGCCTAAGCCCGCCGCATATATTATATATCTTCCTGATTAAGAAGCTTAACTCCATTTGATTTAAGAAGCTCCTCTACCTTATCAATATTATCCACCTTGAATACCAGGACTGCATTGTTGCTCTTCTTTCCTGAGCTTACGTCATACAGATATTCAAGATTGATATTATTCTCCTCAAACAGTGTGAGTATCTTATATAAGCTTCCCGGAGCATCATCTGTCTCAACAGCTATAACAGGTGTAATTGCAAATATATAATCGTTGTCTCTAAGTGCATTTGCTGCATTGTATGCATCGTCAACGATAAGTCTGAGTACACCAAAATCCTTTGTATCTGCCAACGAGATAGATGCAAGACTTACACCTGCTTCTGAGATAATCTTTGCAACTGCCGCAAGATTACCAACCTTATTCTCTACGAATATAGAAATTTGCTTAACCCCCATAATTATGCCTCCTTAATTCTGATATAGATTTCTCTTGTCAATTACTCTAACTGCCTTACCTTCACTTCTGGTAATTGTCTTTGGTGCAACCAGCTTAACATCTGCATAGATACCAAGCATCGCCTTAAGTGCAGCTACAAGCTCCTTCTCCTTTGCTGTGATGTCACTTACATTATCCGAGAACATCTCAGGTGTCATCTCTACCTGAACCTCAAGATTATCACTGTTATTTACACGTGTAACAATAATCTGATAGTTAGCAGCATAGCCCTTGTTAAGTAATACTGTCTCTATCTGTGAAGGGAATACATTTACACCCTTAACGATAAGCATATCATCGCTACGTCCAAGCGGTTTAGTCATCTTAACGTGAGTTCTTCCGCATGGGCACTTCTCATGACTGAGAATACAGATGTCTCTTGTTCTGTATCTTAAGAGTGGGAATGCTTCCTTGCTGATGCTTGTAAATACGAGCTCACCCTTCTCTCCATCCGGAAGCACTTCTCCTGTTACAGGATTAATTACCTCAGGTATGAAATGATCTTCATTTACATGCATTCCTGTCTGTGCCTCACATTCAAATGAAACACCAGGTCCGGAAATCTCTGTAAGTCCATATATATCATAAGCCTTGATACCAAGCTTATCCTCGATATCATGTCTCATCTCCTCTGTCCATGCCTCTGCACCGAAGATACCTGCCTTAAGATGTATCTGGTCTCTTAAGCCTCTCTCATTGATAGACTCTGCAAGATATGCTGCATATGAAGGTGTACAGCAGAGAATTGTCGAGCCAAGATCCGTCATAAACTGAATCTGTCTGTCAGTATTTCCTGATGACATAGGAAGTGTCAGAGAACCAACCTTATGTGAACCACCGTTTAAGCCCGAGCCACCGGTGAACAAGCCATAACCATATGACACATGCACAACATCTTCCTTAGTTCCGCCTACAGCTACAATTGCTCTTGCACAGCATTCATCCCATAGGTCAATATCATGCTGAGTATAGAATGCCACGACTCTTCTTCCTGTTGTACCGCTTGTAGACTGAATTCTTACACACTCCTCCAAAGGCTTTGCAAGCAATCCGTACGGATACTGGTCTCTAAGATCATCCTTAGTAGTAAATGGAAGCTTGTGCAAGTCATCAACGCTCTTAATATCCTCCGGCTTGATACCCATCTCATCCATTCTCTCACGATACATCGGCACGTTATCATATACATGCTTCACCTGCTTTACTAATCTCTCATTCTGAATCGCGCGTATCTCTTCTCTCGACGCACATTCAATCTCCGGTTGGAAATAGTTACCCACAACCCTATCCTCCTTTAAGTATTTTTTTCGTTCTTTTTATTCAAAAATCTGTTTGTATTATACCATAATATACATATTTTTGGCAATCACTTTATCGAGTTAAAGTGCAATGGTCATAACAAAACAGAGGTCGTTGCCAACCTCTGTTTGTACTATACATTACGTTTATAATTCTTACTCCGCATTTACCTGCTTTGACTTGTAGTAATCCTCAAAAAGCTTATCAGCAGCAGCCTTTGTATCCTTGCTGATATCCGGAAGCTCCTTGCCCCATGCCTTAGTAGCCTGCTTAAAGCCCTTTTCCATAGCCTTCTGCATAGCCTGCATAGTCTTCACATCATCTCCTGCAAGCGCAGATGCAAAGTCAAACAATCTCTGAGAGGTCTGCTTCACGCCCCAATAGCCATCCTCAGATATATCCTCTTCTGCCTGCTTTCTGGCTGCCTCATCAACAGTAACCCTTCCGTCTGCAAAAAGCTTCCATACATCGTCACTGTTAATAGCTACACCATAGGACTTAGTCTGACCGAGCATGGTATCCTTAACGAGATCCATAAGGCTGTTCATCCTGCTCTCCTGATCAGCCTTAAGCTGCTTTACAAGAGCCGCTCTGTCCGACTCATTCATCTTGTTGATAGAATAAGGCTCCTTATCTGACTTCGCCTCAGACTTTTCATATACTACACCCGAAATCTTCTCCTCAACTGCAGCAACCTCTTCCTGCGCCTTTTTAATGCTCTTCTCATAGGCTGCATAAACAGGCGAGGTCTGTATTCCGCTGGTAGAACTAAACATTGAATTAATTGCCATTTACATTTCCTCCTTGATTATAATTTGCTGACATCCGTTTCAGCTACATTCATTCTAACACTATATCGGAATAATTCCAACAACAATTTACACTATTGATCCAATGGGGACAGGAAAAGTGGCTTTTTTACTGTCTCTAGTGGCATTCTTTTATTTATTTATATGCTGTAACTCAGTCAACCTTATTCTTATGGCATAAATAGCCTCGTCGATGTCATCTATATCCCTCGTAGTTTTCTCCATAGGGCAGATATCCTGCTTGTCTCTTCTTAAGATTATATCAACCTCTTCGTCATAATACACCGTTATATTATGCTTTTTCAAAACCTCATGTGCAGCCCTGCTTATAACCCCGGTGTAAAGCTCAGATATCTGAAGTGCCACATATATCATAGCCGCAGCCTTGCCAACCACCTTATCCGCGGCGCAATATCCCTCATAGCTTTCTTCTTCATCAAGAAATTCAAGCAGAGGCTTTACTCCCCTCTCCATAGAAGAGATAACTTGAGAAGCCTTGCACAGTACACAGGTGTATCCATTTTCCTTAAGCAAACGCTTCGCTTTCTCGGTATCTTGTCTCATAAAGCCTCCCGGACTAATCCTCATTCTTTGTCAATACCCAGTATACGAATAACGGTATGAGTGTCCACTGTAATACAAGTCCGAATATACCCTTTGTTATACTCTTGTATATTACAGCCACCTTTACGCCGGTATTTCCAAGCATATACACAGATACAAGAATAGCGATTGCTCTTATCACTCTTCCTGCTACCTGAGCTATTATAACCTTAACAATAAGCGGAAGCTTGACATCTTTAAGAAGCCCTGCGGAAAGTCCATATACAGCGAGCTCAAGCATCATAAAAGGCAACATAGCTGATGAAGGCATGCCTGTTGTCATAAAGCTAATAAGCGGCGCCGCCAGACCTGATACAAATGCCGCATATGGTCCTGCCAGAAGTCCTACTGTAATTATAGGAAGGTGCATTGGAAGGAAAACCTCTCCCAAAGCGGTTCCGAGCCCGGACATACGTCCCCATATGTGAAATATCTGTGGCAATAATACTGCCGCTACAATAGCTGCTATAGTAGCAGCTATCTGAAGCTTTACTGTTACCTTCCCTTTTTCTATAGCTGTTGATTCGTTCATATTATATTACCTCTACTTTCCAAAATGTTCAGCGACCCTTTTAAGTCCATCTATTATATGTAAATGCTGTGGACAGGCTCTCTCACACTGACCGCACCCTACACAGTCACCTGCTTTTCCAAAGCTTGCCGTGAGTCTGTCGTAGTATTCACCCTGAGGTGTCCAGCCCTTCCCCTCTGCCTCCTGAAGATCAGCATTATACAGTGAAAAATACTTTGGAATAGCTATCTTCATCGGACATCCATCCGTACAGTACGAACAGCCTGTACAAGGAATCGCTATATTTGAGTTAATTATCTCTACAGCCTTCCATACAAGCTTTTCTTCCTCTACAGAAAGCGGAACAAATTTTTTCATATAGCTCATATTATCCTCAAGCTGTTCCATATTGCTCATACCGCTCAATACAAGCTTGACATTTTTATGTCCAGCGGCAAATCTGATTGCCCATGAAGGTATCGACATATCGGGATTATAATCCTTGAACATCCTCTCCACCTTCTCAGGTACCTGTGCAAGCGTGCCACCCTTTACAGGCTCCATTACGATAACCGGTTTTCCATGCTTTTCGGCAACCTCATAGCAAAGTCTCGACTGGATGCCCTCACTGTCCCAATCCAGATAATTAATCTGAAGCTGAACGAACTCCATCTCCGGATGCTCAGTAAGCACTTTATCTAAAAGCTTGGCATTATCATGGAACGAAAAGCCCATATGCTTAATAAGTCCCTGTTCCTTTTTCTCCTTAATCCAGTTAAAGCAATCCAGTTCTTTATATACCTCATAATGATCTGCTCCAATATCATGGAGAAGATAATAGTCAAAATACTCAACACCTGTTTTTTCCCTCTGAGTATTAAATATTTTGTCTCTGTCCTCCTTGGTCTTCAAGAAACCGGCGTGCAGCTTGGTTGCAAGAGTATATGACTCCCTAGGGTGTCTCATAACCAATGCTTCCTTCGTTGCATTCTCACTGTTAAAGCCACAGTACATCCACGCTGTATCAAAGTATGTAAATCCATTTTCTATAAATGAATCAACCATCTTCTTTGTCAATTCAATATCTATGCTTGCCGCATCATTGGGGTCAAGCAGAGGAAGCCGCATCAAGCCAAAGCCTAATTTTCTGTCATTTTTGAATATATCC
>CAMALN010000021.1 GCA_945836565.1 uncultured Lachnospiraceae bacterium | reverse complement strand
TATTCAAGGACCAGAATCATATAGATGAGGTTAAGGGAGTCTATGTTCCTTTCTGGCTCTTCGATGCGGATGCAAACGCAAGGATCAGATACAGGGCTACAAAGGTTCGTCATTGGAGCGACAGTCAGTATATGTATAAGGAGACCAGCTACTATGCAGTAATGCGTGGCGGTAATATCAGCTTCAATACAATACCTGTTGATGGCTCAAGCAAGATGGCAGATGACCTTATGGAATCCATAGAGCCGTTTAATTTTCAGGAGGCAGTTCCATTCCAGAGTGCATATCTTGCCGGATATCTGGCAGACAGATACGATGTGGATTCGGATGCGAGCATAGGAAGAGCTAATGATAGAGTTAAGAAAAGTACAGAGGCAGCATTTGCGAGAACTGTAGAGGGATACAGTACGGTTATTCCGGAGACTACAAATATAAGGCTTTCAAACGGTAAGGTCAGATATGCTCTGTATCCTGTATGGATACTTAATACAAGCTGGAATGGTGAGAAATACACCTTTGCTATGAACGGACAGACAGGAAAGTTCGTTGGTAACCTGCCGGCTGACAAGTCACTGGCTGTGAAGTATTTCTTCAAGACCTTAGGAATACTTGGCGTAGCATTTACGGCAATAGCAAGACTATTGTTCATGTTTATATAAGGAGGTGCGGATATGAAGAAGATATATTCTTGGCTTATAATGGCTTTGCTTATCTGCACATTCTCCATAACTGCATTTGCTGCAGGAGATAGTCCACGAGTTGTAGATGATGCGGATTTGCTTAGCAGCTCCGAGGAAAAGGAGCTTACGGAGAAGCTTGACAAGATAAGTGAAAAGCATCAGGTAGATGTTGTTGTAGTAACCGTAGATGACATAGGCAGCTCGTCGGTGCGTGATTATGCCGATGACTACTATGATTATAACGGATATGGTTATGGAAGTGAGTATGATGGAGTATTACTTCTTATAAATATGTCCGGTAGGGACTGGTATATATCTACCTGTGGATATGGTATCAAGGCATTTACAGATTATGGTATCGATTACATAGGCAATCAGATAACTCCGGAGCTTGGTGATGGTAAGTATGCTAAGGCCTTCGATGAATTCGCAGACCTGGCAGATACTTTCATACAGTCGGCTAAGGATGGAAAGCCTATAAGAAGTAAGAAGGACTTGCCAAAGGGACCATTCCCATGGCTGAAGGCTATATGCGGTTCATTACTGCTTGCTCTTTTGATAGCAATTATAAGAATTCTGTGTCTGTTCGGGGAGCTTAAGTCTGTCAGAAAGCAGGAGAGAGCTGATTACTATACCAAAGAGGGCAGTATGCATGTGACTGACAGAAGAGAATTCTTCCTGTACAGGAAGGTTGACAGGACAAAGAAGCCTGAGAGCAGTGGCTCCGGCAGCAGTACGCATGTATCGTCATCCGGCAGAACCCATGGCGGCGGTGGAGGAAAATTTTAGAGTGATTGACATTTATTTATATTAGGAATATAATTGTCACGAAAAAAGCAAAGGCGCTTTGAGTTTTAGGCTCGAAGTGCCTTTTTTGTTATATTTTAAACATTTACTTAGGAGGTAGCTATGTCTTTTATCGATGACGTAAAGGAAGAATGTGGCGTGTTTGGTATATGGAATGCGGGCTCATTTAATGTATCTGAGATCATTTATCAGGGACTTTTGGCATTGCAGCACAGAGGTCAGGAATCCGCAGGAATAGTTGTGTGCGACACCAATGGTCCTATTGGAAATATATGCTCACACAAGGATATGGGCTTGGTAAGCGAGGTCTTTCGTAAGGAGACGATAGAAAAGCTTAGGGGGAATATCGGTATAGGTCATGTCAGATATTCGACTGCCGGTGGAAGCAATATAGCGAATGCCCAGCCTATCGTGCTTAATTATCTGAAGGGTACACTTGCACTTGCGCATAATGGCAATATATCAAATGCTGAAAAGCTGAGACTGGAGCTTCAGCAGGAGGGAGCCATATTCAACGGTAATTCGGATTCGGAGACAGTAGCTTATAAGATTGCCAAGGAAAGAATTGGCTGTGGCTCCATAGAGGAGGCTGTAAACAAGACTGCGCACAGCATAAAGGGCGGATATGCCCTGCTTGTGTTAAGTCCGAGAAAGCTTGTGGCTGTGAGAGACCCGCTCGGTATAAAGCCGCTTTGTCTTGGAAAGCTTGATGACAGCTATATCGTAACCTCAGAAAGCTGTGCCATAGATGCAGTGGGTGGTGAATTCATACGTGATATTGAGCCGGGAGAGATACTTTCGATTACACAGGAGGGCTTGAAGACAGAGGGACATATTGAGTCCGAGAACAGGGCACACTGTATATTTGAATATATTTATTTTGCAAGGGTTGATTCGAAGCTTGACGGTATAAATGTATATGATGCCCGTATAGAGGGTGGAAGAGCATTGGCGAGGAGATACCCGGTGGATGCGGATGTTGTAACCGGAGTTCCGGATTCGGGACTTGTTGCGGCTGTGGGATATTCAAAGGAATCGGGAATTCCGTTTCAGCTTGCGTTCCACAAGAACAGCTACGTGGGCAGAACCTTTATCAAGCCTACCCAGACAGAACGTGCAAATGCGGTAAGGGCGAAGCTCAACGTATTGGAGAGTGTGGTTAAGGACAAGCGTGTTGTACTTATAGATGATTCAATAGTTAGAGGAACAACAATTGCAAATCTTATACATATGATGAGAAACTGCGGTGCGAAGGAGGTTCACGTCAGAATCAGCTCACCACCATTTTTGTATCCTTGCTATTATGGAACAGATGTGCCGGATAATTCACAGCTTATAGCGAATAATATGAGTGTGGATGAAATATGCAAGATGATAGGCGCAGATTCTCTGGGATATATGGATATATCGGATTTCCCTTGCATGACAGGTAAGCTTCCGATATGTAAAGCCTGCTTTGATAATAATTATCCCGTATAGATATTTACATTTTATATATTTGTTGTATAATGTCGGTTTGGAAAAGGATATGTAGAAGGAAAGAGGTTAGATGATGATAGAAAAAAAAGTATGCAGGCTAATTCTCGAAGATGGTGAGGAATATGTAGGAAAAAGCTTTGGCTCTACGAGGGATGCAGTAGTCGAGCTGGTATTCAATACATCGATGGTTGGATATCAGGAGATATTGTCAGACCCTTCATATACAGACCAGGCTGTAGTTATGACCTATCCTCTGATAGGAAATTACGGAATAAATGATGAGGATTACGAGACGGAGGTTCCGTCTATCTCCGGCTTTGTAGTCAGGGATTATAATGATGAGCCTTCAAATTTCAGAAGTACGATGACATTAGATGAGGTAATGCGTAAATATGATATAGTCGGAATATCAGATGTGGATACAAGAAGGATAGCAAGACATATAAGACAGTACGGAAGCTGTAAAGCACTTATTACCGTAGGTGATATGTCATTGGCACAGGCTGTGGATATGCTGACAGAATATGAGCCACCTAAGGACGCTGTAGCTCGTGTCAGCACTAAGAAGATATATAATTACGGAAGCAAGGACGCAGCCTATCACGTTGTAGCGATAGACTGCGGCATGAAGAAGAATATACTTCGTATGTTAAGGGATAAGGACTGCTATGTAACAGTTGTGCCTTGGAATACTTCGGCAGAGGATATACTTGAGCTTAAGCCGGACGGAGTATTCATATCAAATGGTCCCGGAGACCCTACTGATGTTGCGGAAACCATAGCTACCGTAAAGGAGCTTATAGGACAGTGTCCGATATTCGGTATCTGTCTGGGACATCAGATTATCTCACTTGCATACGGAGCATCGACCTATAAGCTTAAGTTTGGACACAGAGGCGGAAATCACCCTGTGAAGAACTTATTTACAGATAAAATAGAGATTACCTCGCAGAATCATTCCTATGCTGTAGACGCGGCCAGCGTTGAGAATACTGAGCTTGAGATTACACATCTTAATCTCCTTGACAATACCGTCGAGGGTGTGAGATGTACAAAGGACAAGGTTAGCTCTGTGCAGTATCACCCGGAGAGTGCGCCCGGTCCGCAGGACAGTGCATATCTGTTTGACGGATTTCTTGCGATGATGAAGGAAGTAAAGGAGGTACTGGAGAATGCCTAAGCGTACGGATATTCATAAGGTTTTAGTTATAGGCTCAGGACCTATTGTAATAGGTCAGGCAGCAGAGTTTGATTATGCAGGAACGCAGGCCTGTCTTGCACTTCGCGAGGAGGGTTATGAGGTTATACTCTGCAACTCAAACCCGGCAACAATTATGACGGACCAGAGTATAGCCGATAAGGTGTACATGGAACCTCTTACTCTTGAATTCATAGCAAAGATAATCAGAATGGAGAGACCGGATGCCATACTTCCGGGTATAGGAGGTCAGACCGGACTTAACCTGGCGATGCAGCTTGACAAAAAGGGCGTGCTGCATGAATGCGGAGTTGAGCTTCTCGGTACAGATATAAATAGTATTAACAGGGCTGAGGACAGAGAGCTTTTCAAGGAGCTTTGTCTTGAGCTTGGTGAACCTGTGCTTCCATCACTCATAGCAGAGGACATGGAGGCGGGTATAAATGCAGCACATGAGATAGGCTTCCCTGTTGTAGTAAGACCTGCATTTACACTTGGTGGAACAGGTGGCGGTTTTGCCGGAAATGACGAAGAGCTGCATGATATATTGAAGAATGCATTTGTGCTCTCACCTGTACATCAGGTATTGATAGAAAAAAGCGTAAAGGGCTATAAGGAGATAGAGTACGAGGTTATGCGTGACGCCAATGACACCGCCATAACCATCTGTAATATGGAAAACCTCGACCCTGTAGGTATACACACAGGAGATTCTATAGTTGTGTGTCCGTCACAGACGCTTACAAACAAGGAATACCATATGCTTAGAGACAGTGCCTTGAAGATAATCAGGGCACTGGATATAAAGGGTGGATGTAATGTACAGTTTGCTCTTGACCCGAATTCGTTCCAGTACTACCTTATTGAGGTAAATCCTAGAGTGTCACGTTCGTCTGCGCTTGCATCAAAGGCGAGCGGATATCCGATTGCGAGGGTATCTGCAAAGATAAGCGTTGGTCTTCGACTGGATGAGATAGAGCTTGCCAATACTCTTGCAAGCTTTGAGCCGGCATTGGATTATGTAGTAACCAAGATGCCGAGATTCCCATTTGATAAGTTTAATGATGCGAACAATACCCTCGGTACGCAGATGAAGGCTACCGGTGAGGTTATGAGTGTAGGAAGAACCTTCGAGGAAAGCCTGCTTAAAGCCATTCGTTCGCTTGAGATAGGCGTGTTTCATCTTCACAGCTCAAAATTTGATGATGTCGATACTGATGCGCTTATGAGGTATATAGTGGATGGAACAGATGACAGAATATATGCCATAGCTGAATTGATAAGAAGAACAGTTCCGGTAGAGGATATAGCGTCTGCGACAGGTATAGATTTGTTCTTCTTAAGAAAGCTTATCAATATCATCGATATGGAAAAGCAGCTTAAGGCTAATCCTGATTCGAAGGAGGTTTTATTTGCTGCAAAGAGAATGGGATTTTCGGATAGAGAGATAGGTCTTCTCTGGGGTAAAACCGCTCATCAAATCTATGATATGCGTGCAGAATACGGCTTCTTCCCGGTGTATAAGATGATAGATACCTGTGCATCGGAGTTTGAGAGCTATATACCGTATTTCTACTCTACCTACGAGCAGGAAAATGAGTCGATTATATCAAACCGCAGGAAGATTATCGTGCTTGGCTCGGGTCCTATAAGAATAGGTCAGGGTGTAGAGTTCGACTACTCCACAGTGCATGCCGTAAAGACGATAAAGGAAGCAGGCTATGAGGCTATAATTATAAATAATAATCCGGAGACGGTATCGACGGATTACACTACCTCAGACAAATTGTATTTTGAGCCTCTTTGTGTTGAGGATGTAATGAATATAATCCAGATGGAGAAGCCTGAGGGTGTAATCGCCATACTTGGTGGTCAGACAGCGATTAACCTTGCAGAGCCGCTTCGTGAGTACGGCGTTACAATCATCGGTACTGATTGCAATGCAATCGAGAAGGCAGAGAACAGGGATGCATTTGAGAAGCTTCTGCTTGAGCTTAACATCCCTCAGCCAAAGGGTACCGCCGTAACGAATATCGAGGATGGCGTTAGGGCGGCAGCAGAGATAGGCTATCCTGTGCTTGTACGTCCGAGCTTCGTGCTTGGTGGTCGTGCTATGCAGATTGTATCCAAGGAGGAGGATATGAGACATTACCTTAAGACTGCAGTTGAGGTTGATGTCGATAAGCCTGTGCTTGTAGACCGTTACATTAAGGGACGTGAGGTTGAGGTTGATGCTATCTGTGACGGTAGAAATGTATTCGTTCCGGGTATCATGGAATTGGTTGAGAGAACCGGTGTACATTCCGGTGATTCTATAAGCGTATATCCTCCGTTTAGCATATCCGATAAGGTGAAGGGAACTATACTTAGATATACCAAGAAGCTTGGACTCGGAATAGGTATAGTAGGTCTCTTTAACATACAGTTTATAGTTGATGACAATGATAATGTATATATAATCGAGGTTAATCCGAGGTCCTCGCGTACGGTTCCGTTCCTGTCAAAGGCTACGGGATATTCACTTGCTGATATAGCTACTCTGGTTATACTCGGAGTGAGCTTAAAGGAGCAGGGAATACTTGACATTTACCCTGAGGAGCGCGACAGGTCGTACGTTAAGGCACCGGCATTTTCGTTCTCGAAGCTTAAGGGAATGGATGCATATCTGTCCCCTGAGATGAAGTCTACTGGTGAGGCGATTGGTTATGACAAGACATTGCACAGGGCTATGTATAAGGCACTGGTTGCATCTGGCATCAAGCTTCATAATTACGGTACAGTACTCGTTACACTTGCAGATGAGGATAAGGAGGAGGCTCTTCCTCTTATCAAGAGATTCTACGATATGGGCTTTAACATTGAGGGAACTATCGGTAGTGCAGAGTTCCTTAAGGAGCATGGCATCAAAACCAGAATCCGTAGAAAATTAAGTGAGGGTAGTGATGAAATCCTAGAGACCCTGCGTGCAGGCTATGTAAGCTATATGATAAACACCCGTGCCATACTTTCGGGAGTTCACTATGAGGATGGTGTAGCCATAAGACGTTGTGCGATTGAGAATAATGTCACTATGTTCACTTCACTTGATACTGTTAAGGTGCTGCTTGATGTACTTGAAGAGCGTACTATAAGTGTGGCGGAAATTTTCTAAAAAAACCTATTGACAATATAAAATCACAGTGATATATTATGCAACATAAAAGCAAAGGCGCTTTGGATGTGAGTCCATTGCGCCTTTTATTGTTTTAAATTCAAATATTATAAATCAGAAAGGGGATATAAATTATGACTATTCCAGAGATGTATGGAAGCCTTGTGTTCAATGACAAGATAATGAGAGAGAAGCTTCCAAAGGATATCTACAAGGCACTGAGGAAGACGATTGATAAGAATACCCACCTGGAGCTTGACGTTGCAAATGCTGTTGCAGTTGCAATGAAGGAGTGGGCTATAGAGAATGGAGCTACACATTTTACTCATTGGTTCCAGCCTATGACCGGGTTTACAGCAGAGAAGCATGACAGCTTCATTAATCCGATTGGAAATGGCGAGATAATAATGGAGTTTTCCGGTAAGGAGCTTGTAAAGGGTGAGCCTGATGCTTCAAGCTTCCCTTCAGGAGGACTTAGAGCAACCTTTGAGGCCAGAGGATATACAGCCTGGGATCCGACTTCACCTGCATTTATCAAGGATGGAACCTTATATATACCAACAGCCTTCTGTTCATACAGTGGCGAGGCACTTGACAAGAAGACTCCTCTTCTTCGTTCTATGGAGGCCTTGAGCAAGGAAGCAACTAAGATACTTAAGCTTCTTGGAAATACAGAGGTTGAGAGTGTTACCACTACAGTTGGTCCTGAGCAGGAGTACTTCTTAGTAGATAAGGAGGACTTCAAGAAGAGAATGGACCTTGTCTTCACAGGAAGAACTCTTATCGGTGCGATGCCACCAAAGGGACAGGAGATGGAGGATCATTACTTCGGTACCTTAAAGCCAAGGGTTGCAGCTTATATGCATGACCTTGATGAAGAGCTTTGGAAGCTTGGAATCCCTGCTAAGACAAAGCATAACGAGGTTGCACCGGCTCAGCACGAGCTTGCACCTGTATTTGATACAACCAATGTTGCGGTTGACCACAACCAGCTCACTATGGAGGTTATGAGGAAGGTTGCAGAAAAGCACGGCTTTGTATGTCTCCTTCATGAGAAGCCATTTGATGGCATCAATGGTTCAGGTAAGCATAACAACTGGTCGATGACAACAAATACCGGTGTAAACCTTCTCGATCCGGGCAAGACGCCTGCTGAGAACGTACAGTTCCTTGTATTCTTAACAGCAGTTATAAAGGCTGTTGATGATTATGCAGATTTGATGAGACTTTCTGTTGCAAGTGCAGGAAATGATCACAGATTGGGAGCTAACGAGGCACCTCCTGCTATAATCTCTATCTTCCTTGGAGATGAGCTTACAGCAGTACTTGATTCGATTGAAAATGACACCTTCTTCGGAGAGAAGCAGGCAGTAGCTATGGAAATCGGAGCATCTGTATTGCCACACTTCATGAAGGATACTACAGATAGAAACAGAACATCACCATTTGCATTTACAGGAAACAAGTTCGAGTTTAGATCACTGGGTTCATCACTTTCAGTATCAGGACCAAATGTTGTACTTAATACAGCAGTAGCTGAGGCATTAAGCCAGTTCTATGAGATACTTAAGGATGTACCTGAGGCTGAGCTTTCCACAGCAGTACATAACCTGCTCAAGGATACAATTGTAAAGCATAAGAGAGTTGTATTTAATGGAAACGGATATACAGATGAATGGGTTGCCGAGGCTGAGAAGAGAGGCTTATACAACTATCGTTCAACCCCTGATGTATTGCCTGTATTCGTTGAGAAGAAGAATGTTGATTTGTTCGTATCACACGGTATCTTCACTGAGAGTGAGATTCATTCAAGATATGAGATATTACTTGAGAATTATGCAAAGACAATTCATATCGAGGCAAAGACATTATCAGATATGCTGAATCAGCAGTTTATGCCGGCAATTGCCACATATCTTGATTCACTTATCACACTCGCCGATAAGAAGCAGAAGCTTCCGACTGCAATTACCTGCAAGACAGAGCTTAAGCTTATCGAGAAGCTTACTGCATGGTATGATGACCTTTATGAGATGAATGAGAAGCTTATCGAGGACAGAATCAAGGCAGAGGCTATGGAGGACAGCTTAGAGGCTGCTAAGTTCTATCAGTCAGTAATTCTTGCTGATATGGAGAACATAAGAGCTGTTGCAGATGCAGCAGAGGCTGTTATCCCTGAGGATGTACTTCCATATCCAAACTATGCAAAGATGTTGTTCTACGTATAGGATAATTGAATATATAAAATAATGATGATGATAAAAAACATATAAATTCTTACGCAAAGGCGCGTATCCAATACCTTATACAGGTTACAGGATACGTGCCTTTTTAAGTCATAGAGACAATAAATGAGAGGAGCGATGTATATGACAGAAGAGATTTTTAACTTAGTAAATGGAGAGGTGTTCGCGGTCTGGTTCTTAATCGGTGCGGCACTTGTATTCTGGATGCAGGCAGGATTTGCTATGGTGGAGGCAGGCTTCACCAGAGCTAAGAATACCGGTAACATCCTTATGAAGAACCTTATGGACTTCTGTATAGGTACTGTTGTATTTATCCTTATAGGTTTCGGCCTTTTGCTTGGAGAGGACCTTTGCGGATTCATAGGTAAACCAGGCTTCGACATATTTACAGCTTATGAGAGCTTTGACTGGTCGAATTTCGTATTCAACCTTGTGTTCTGTGCTACTACTGCTACTATCGTATCAGGTGCTATGGCAGAGAGAACAAAATTCATTTCGTATTGTATATATTCAGGTGTTATATCAGCACTTATATATCCAATCGAGGCACACTGGATCTGGGGCGGCGGTTGGTTAGCTGAAAGAGGCTTCCATGATTTCGCCGGTTCCTGTGCAATTCACATGGTAGGTGGTATCTCGGCACTTATCGGTGCTGCTATCCTTGGACCTCGTATCGGTAAGTTCGTAAAGGATAAGAGTGGCAAGGTTACAAAGGTAAATGCTTTCCCTGGTCACAACCTTCCAATCGGTGCACTCGGTGTATTCATCCTCTGGTTAGGCTGGTATGGCTTCAACGGTGCAGCTGCAACCTCAGTAGAGCAGCTTGGAACAATATTTGTAACTACAACTATCGCACCGGCAGTTGCTACGGTTGTATGTATGATTTTCACTTGGATTAGATATGGTAAGCCTGATGTATCTATGTGTCTTAACGCATCACTTGCAGGTCTTGTTGCGATAACAGCAGGCTGTGATGTAGTAGATGCACTTGGTTCTATCATAATCGGTGCAGTTGCAGGCGTACTTGTAGTATTCGGTGTATGGCTTCTTGATTATGTATTACATATAGATGACCCTGTTGGTGCTGTTGCAGTTCACTGCTTAAATGGTATCTGGGGTACAATAGCAGTAGGACTTTTCGCAACAACCTCAGCACCGGGAAATGACAGCTTAGTAGGTTTATTCTACGGTGGCGGAGCAAGCTTGCTTGGTACTCAGCTTTTAGGCTTCGCAGCAGTAGCTCTTTGGACAGCAGTGACAATTACAATTACCTTCCTTCTTATCAAGGCTATAGTGGGTCTTAGAGCAAGCGAGGAGGACGAAATCGCAGGACTTGATATCTCTGAGCATGGTCTTCCTTCAGCATATGCAGGCTTTAGTATCATGGATATCTCTAACACAATGACTATGGATGTAAATGAGAACAGCAGTCTTGGTACAGACAGCTACGATGAGGCTTCTAAGGTTGTCAAGGAGGCAGCAGTTCCTGTTACGAAGATGCCTATCCCGGATACAGGAATGTACAAGGTAGTTATCATCGCAAAGCTTTCAAGATACGATATCCTGAAGAAGGCTATGAACAATCTCGGTGTAACCGGTATGACAGTAACTCAGGTTATGGGTTGTGGTGTACAGAAGGGTGCCGGTGAGATGTACCGTGGAGTTGAGATGGATGTAACACTTCTTCCTAAGGTTAAGGTTGAAGTTGTAGTAAGCAAGATTCCGGTAGAAAGCGTAATAGAGGCTGCCAAGAAGGCGCTCTTTACAGGACATATCGGAGATGGAAAGATATTTGTATATCCTGTTGAGAAGGTTGTTAAGATTAGAACCGGTGAGGAGAACTTCGAAGCTCTTCAGGATGTAGAGTAATAATTCCTATATTAGTATAGTTGGGTGGGGCTGTTGCCATAAGGCGGCAGCCTCACTTTTTGTGCAGAAATTTTTTGTAAAGTTAATCTTGAAAAAAAATATACTGTGTGTATAATGAAATTAGAAGGTGATGCACAGCCTTATAAGTGAGCGATTTATCAGTGGGTGATGCGCAGCCCTACAAATGCGCGATTTATTCAAGGGCAAGAGAACACTTGCCCTTATATTTATATTATAGGAGAACATATGTCACTAAAGATATATCAAATTGATAGTAATTACATAAAATATTTATCACAATATCAGAACCATATTTTCTCTCAGGAAGATAAAAAAGGGACTCGAAAATATATTGGAATAATTTTAAGAATTGGAAACTGTGACTATTTCGCTCCATTATCATCTTATAAGCCAAAACATAAAGATATGAAGGAATCAGTTGATTTAATTAAAATTAAAGCTTATGCAGTTATAAATATTAATAATATGATTCCGGTTCCCAAAGGTTGTTATTCATTGGTTGATGTTAATAATGAAAAAGATGTACATTACAGATATCTTTTGCAGGCTGAAGCAAGAGAGATAAATAGGCAACGAAATAGGATAATGAAAAATGCTGAGATAGTTTATAACCATAAATTAAAATATGGAGCCTCCACTCTGTTAGCAAAGCGTACAAATGATTTCAAGATATTAGAACAAAAATATAAGGATTTTATATAGTATTCATAATAATATGATTAATTTTATGAAAATCATAAACAAGGAGTTCTGGTCGCGATTTTGACCGGAACTCCTATTTTAATACTCTTTATTCTTTACAGTTCTTGTTATTTATTTAACCTCTTCTAATTTTTCTGTCCATTCTTCATCAGTAATATATAAACTATTATCATAGGATACATTGACATCATACATGGTTTTTCCAGTGGGGTTGCAGATGATTGGAGTGAGTTGAAAAATGTGACGAAAAATATTAGTATGTATAGTACATATAAGAAGCCTGAT
>CAMALN010000020.1 GCA_945836565.1 uncultured Lachnospiraceae bacterium | reverse complement strand
ATGTCTAATTATCAATATGTCTTATTTTACAGCTCCGCTATTTACATCCTCAAAGGCCTGAAGTATATCATCATTTACCTTTGGTGTGATAAGTGAAACGATAACTATGCATACAAGACTCACTGCAAAGCCTACGAGCAATGAATATAAGCCTGTATATGTAGCAGGTGTAACCTTCACTCCATCAAGAGTCATACACTTTACGTAATCCCATATAATAACTGTTGCTCCACCACTTATCATGCCGGCTGCTGCTCCCGGAAGATTGATACGCTTCCAATAAAGTGACAGCAATATACATGGGCCAAATGCACTGCCGAGACCTGCCCAGGCATCTGATACAAGGGCCATAATGCTTGAATCAGGATTCCATGCAATTATGTATGCCAATACAGCTACAAGAAGAACCACTATTCTACTGATAAGTAAAACTGTCTTGTCTGACAAATCCTTGAAGAACACACCCTTGAACAAATCCTTTGCAACTGAAGAGGATGATACCAAAAGCTGTGAATCCGCAGTAGACATAATAGCTGCTAATATACCACACAGCAAAATTCCCCCGATGAACGGAAGCTTGAAATCCTGTGTAAATAATTTCTTTATCATCTCGATGTATACATTCTCACATGATGACTCTGCCAATACAGATGCATCAAGATATGCTCTTCCTACAACACCGATTATGCAGGCAACAACCAATGACAGCAATACCCATACAATCGCAACCTTCTTGGACTTGCCAAGCTCCTTCTCATCTCTGATTGCCATGAATCTCACAAGAATATGCGGCATACCACAATATCCTAGTCCCCATGCAAGCTGAGACAAAATATTTATTACCGAAATAGGCTTGTCACCATCATAAAAGATATTCAAAAACTGTGTAGCAGATGCTGTAAGTCCGTCTGCCTTGATGCTTTCCATAAGATTCGGCACTACCTGTCCTGCTCCCATAACCATAACTGCTGTGATAGGGACAGCAAGTATACCTACGAGCATAAGTGTTCCCTGTACGAAGTCTGTCTTACATACTGCGATAAAGCCGCCAAAGAATGTGTATGCCAATATTACTATCGCTCCAAGAGTAAGTGCCTGGTGATACTTAAGACTTGTTACGGACGAAAAGAGCTTTCCTCCTGCCGCAAATGCTGATGCAGTATATACCAGAAAGAATACAACTATTACTATCGCCGAAATAGCCTTCAATACATTCTTGCTATCTCCGAAACGATTGCTAAGATATTCCGGTATAGTCATAGAATTGCCTGCTCTAATAGTATATCTCCTGAGTCTTCCTGCTATGAAAAGCCAATTGCATACAGTACCTATAAAAAGGCCAATGGCTATCCACGCCTGATTTGTACCAAGAGCATATACAGCTCCCGGAAGTCCCATGAGCAGCCAGCCACTCATATCGGAAGCCTGTGCTGAAAGCGCTGCAACCCAGCCTCCCAGATTTCTTCCGCCTAAAAAGTAGTCATCTGCATTCTTGTTTTTCTTGGAGCTGGTTATACCGATAACTAACATTCCAAGCATATACAAGGCAAATGCTAAAATAATCCATGTTGTCATTTAATCTTTGGTTTCCATCACCATCAGATATCCCTCTTCTATGCTGACGAAACCCTCCTCCTCTCTTATTTCATTACTTATTCCTATCGTTTCTCCTTTTATAATAGATGCCGCCTCAAGGTTGTATGCAAAACCCCTGAGCGATATGCCATTAACTCTTTCGGTATACGGAAGCAGGCTGACATACCTTCCGTACTGCTCACTGCGTTTAATCACACAGCTCTTATCTATAAGTCGTATACGATTACATTCATCCAAAATATAAGCGGGAACACCTGCACGAACGGCATGAATTAATATATCCAGATTTCCCAAAAGATGATCAAGTCTACCACCGGTAGCACCAACTATCGTTATACTGTCAGGTTTTAATTCAATTGCCTTTTCCATAGCGATATGTGTATCTGTATAATCCTTAACAGGATTCAATACTATCGATGACTTAAGCCTTCTATATCGTTCGGATAAGCCTTTATCAATAGAATCAAAATCTCCTACAGCCATATCCGGCTCTATCATAAGCTTCTCCAAGCTGTCATTTCCCTTATCTACCCCGATAATGTAGTTATATTTATCACAAGAACAGATTTCGCGAAGGAAGTCTATATCAAGCCTTCCTCCTGTGACCATAAGAATATCCATATTCTGCTCCCGTAAATCTATGAATTAAGCTTTTCAAGAAAGGCCTTTACATTTGCCTCCTTGTCGCCACCAAACACAGCCGAACCGGCAACTACAACATTTGCACCTGCATTAAGTACAAGCTCAACATTCTCGAGATTGATTCCTCCGTCAACCTGAATATAAATCTCAGGATTAACTTCGTCAGCTATCCTTCTTACCTCCGCAAGCTTGTCCAAGGCAACCGGCATAAACTTCTGTCCGCCAAAGCCCGGTACAACACTCATAACAAGTACCATGTCAACCATAGGTATTATATCCTTTATCTCCGAAACAGGAGTATCAGGATTGATTGCAACGCCTGTCTTAAGTCCTATCGCCTTTATCGCTTCTATGGTAGTCGCAAGCTCAGAGCATGCCTCATAATGAACCGTAAGCATATCTGCTCCCGCAGCCCTGAATGCCTTGATGTATCTGATAGGCTCTTTTATCATAAGATGTACATCGAAAAATCTATCTGTAACCTTGCGCATAGCTGATACAACCGGCGGACCAAATGATATATTCGGCACAAATTCGCCATCCATAATGTCCAGATGCATCCACTGTGCACCGGCTTCATCTATACACCTTATATCCCTTTCTATATTATTGAAATCAACCGATAACAATGACGGTGAGAGAATATTCATATTACCACTTCCTTTTACTTTTTAGTTCTTCATATAGCTGTCTGTAATTATTATAACGAAGTTCGCTTATCTCTCCTTCATTTAGAGCTTCCTTCACTGCACAGTCCGGCTCATGTATATGCACACAGCCGTTGAATCTGCACTTATCTGAATATGCAAAGAATTCTTCATAATATTCCTTTAGCTCCTCCGGTTCCGTGTCAAATACCTCAAGTGAACTAAATCCGGGCGTGTCCATTATGAATGTGTCGTCACCAATCGGCATAAGCTCAGAATGTCTCGTCGTGTGCTTGCCCCTCTTTATCTTCTCGCTTATCTCTCCTGTTTCTGCATTTGCACATGGTGAGATAGCATTGAGCAGAGATGATTTGCCCACACCTGACGGTCCGGCAAATACTGTGGTTTTATGAGCAAGCATAGCCTTAAGCTCATCAATACCTTCCATACTGCGTGTAGAGCAAAATAAGATTTTATGCCCACAGTCTTCATATGCTCTGCGAATATCTTCGTCGTTCCCCTTCTCAATTTCTTCATCACCTGCAAGATCATACTTGTTGATGCATATGATAGCTTTCAAGCCCTGCTGCTTAAGCATTATAAGAAAACGGTCAAGCAGATTAAAATTCGGTTCAGGATTAGTGTACGCAAATACCACAACCGCCTGGTCAACGTTTGATACAGCCGGTCGGATAAGGTCGTTCTTTCTCGGATATATAGACACGATATTGCCTGTTGACGCAGTCTCGTCTATAATATCCATCTCAACATTGTCACCGATTTTTGGCTTAATCCTCTGATTACGCAATATGCCCTTGGCCTTACATTCATATATTTTATTTTCATCACATAAATGTAGGTGGACATAATAAAATCCACCTACACCCTTAACAATCTTTCCTTGCATATATTCCCCGGAACAAACCTATTCTACTGCTGGTCCTCTGTAAATGATGTACTTATGGACGGAGCAAATGCTGAGGTTACATCATTTCCGCTTGAATCGATGACACGGATTCCTCCCTGACCTACCTGGTCGTTGAGTCCCGGCTGAGTTGCATTTACATCATAAGCTGTACCTGCTGTTACACCATTTATTGCTCCCTCGTATATAACCTTATCGCCAAACATTACCTGTACGGTTACTGCCTGACCGTCAAGAGAGCCATCTGCCGGTGCTGTAAGTCTTGCACTTACCTTAGCGGTATATGTCGCTGTCTTTGGCTCAGGACCATCACTTATTACATAGTCAATCGGTGTTTCTTCCTTAACCTTTGTATCCTTAGTGATTGACTGGCTGATGATGTATCCTTCCTTTACGGTTTCATCATACTGATGAGTTGCATTACCCGGTTTAAGCTTAGCGGTATTAATTGCATTTATAGCCTGAGCCTCAGTCATACCTACTATACTCGGAACAACTGTCTCCTTAAGCTCTGTACCGTTACTCATAATAATCTTGATTGTTGAACCCCAAGGTGCTGACTCACCCGCAGCAGGCTCTGTTCTTATAACCTTATCAGCTTCTATCTCCTCACTGAACTCATATCCGTGAGATACCTTGAAGCCTGCCTCTGTAAGAATAGTTGTTGCCTGTGCATCAGAGAGATTCTCAACTGCCGGAACCGGCACCGGTTCTGCTGCCACAGCAACACTTATTGTAACCATCTCATTTGGCTGTATAATCTCGCCCTTTTGTCTGGACTGCTCATATACATAACCCTCTATAACGTTTTGGTTTTCTATAGTGCTCATGGATACCTCACGCACTGTTACGTTTACATCTATCTCAAAGCCCGCATTCTTAAGCTCCTGAATAGCTGCATCCTTGCTGAGATTAACAACTCCCGGCATAACAAGCGCCTCTGTCTGAGACTCTGTATCTGTTGTATCCTTTGTAGTCTTATTATTTCCAAACTTGAACCATCCGGCCAACTTTCCTATCAATACGAAGATAATGACTGCAATAACAACTGCCGATGCAGCACCCGCAATCATAACGCCCTTCTTGAGGTTTGGATCCAGGTCTCCATCACCCTCTTCTTCATATCCGTAATCCGGTTCCTCATCATAATCAGGAACCTTTTTGATATTACCGCTCTTAGCTCTTGGAGCCGGAGTCACTGCCTCTTCCTCCTCATAATCCCAAGGATCTTCTTCTTCCTGTAAAAGTCGGTTGATTTTCTCATTATTCACAGGAATACCCGACATCATAGCCGGATTAGACTTGAGCTCACCCATATTATTCTGTAATGGTGGGTTTGATGCGCCGGCATCATACTGATTACCCATATACTGTCGGTTAACCGGTTGCTGGTTCATAGCCTGCTGCATATTCTGCATGCTCTGAGCAGGCTGTCTATTCATACCCGTCTGCTCATAATTCACATCTCTTCCTGCACTGCCCTCACGAATAGCCTTTACATCCTCCTTAGTCCATTCCTGTGTAGGGCTATTTGGAACCGATGCAGCAGCAACAACAATATCTATATTCGGATTATTCTTTACTCTCTTTAAATCTGCTATAAGAGCACTTGCAGTAAGATATCTTCTCTCTGGCTTCTTCTGGGTAGCCTTCATAATTATCTTCTCAAAGCTTGTATATATATCCGGATAATACTGTCTCGGTGAAACAAGCTCGTTTTGAATATGCATAAGCGCTATGGATACATTGTTATCTCCGTCAAACGGAACTCTTCCCGTAACCATCTCATACATAGTAATACCAAGAGAATATATATCACTTCTCTCATCACTGTATCCGCCTCTTGCCTGCTCCGGCGAGATATAATGAACACTTCCTACAGCACCTGATGTAAGTGTATTTGGTGACGCTGCTCTGGCTATACCAAAGTCTGTAACCTTAATAGTACCATTCTTTGCAACGATTATATTCTGAGGCTTGATATCTCTATGTACGATATGGCTCTCATGAGCTGCTTCAAGACCTGAAGCTATCTGGATAGATATATCTATAGCCTTATCCATGGACAATCTGCCATTCTCTGCAATGTACTCCTTCAATGTGATTCCATCTACGAATTCCATAACTATAAAATATATTCCATCATCATCGTACACATCGTATACATTCACGATATTTGGATGTGATAATCCTGCTGAGGCCTGAGCCTCGATACGGAATTTGGTAACGAAATTCTTATCATTACTGTATTCCGGCTTCAATACCTTAATTGCAACATTTCTATTAAGTCTGTGGCATCTGGCCTTGTATACGATTGACATTCCACCTGCGCCAACCACCTCAAGGATTTCATATCTGTCACATAACATCATTCCTGGTTTTAACATAATCTATACACCTTTCTGCACCTTACAAAGTTATAATTACTACGGATACATTATCCGATCCGCCATAGTAGTTTGCCCTGTCAATCAGTGCCTGTGCCGCTTCATCTAAGCTGTAGCTCTCCATAACGATATCTCGGATTTCATCATCTTCCACCATATTCGATAAACCATCTGAACACAGCAGATATCTGCCTTCAGGCTTAAGCTCTATCTCGAAAAAGTCCGGTATAATCTCGTCCTTTGAGCCCATTGCCTTTGTAATAATATTCTTCTCCGGATGATTACGTCCTTTTTTTCTGTCTAACTCACCATTTCTTATCAGTTCCTCAACCAGTGAGTGATCCATGGTAATCTGTCTTATGTCGCCCTCTACGGCGTACATTCTGCTGTCTCCAATATTTGCGACGTATATCATACCTTCCTTTACAACAGCAGCAACCATTGTAGTTCCCATACCATTGTAATCCGGATCTTCATTTGCAGCTTTATATATTTCATTATTCGCAAATAACATCGCTCTCTTCAATACAGCTATAGGATTCTCTATAGTAGATTTCCTGACAAAATCAACTGTAATATCTATAGCCATCTTTGAAGCCTTATCTCCTGCTCTGTGTCCTCCCATTCCGTCAGCTACTATGTAGAGATTCGGTAAAGGTCCTATCGGACTGTCACTTACGAATATATTGTCCTGATTTTCACTTCGTTTAGTTCCTATATCGGTCTTTCCGCATGAATTCATCAGCTTCCTCCTGAGTACAACCTATTTGTCGGTATACTTTCTCCTCAACTGACCACAAGCAGCGTCGATATCGCTACCCATACTCTTCCTTATTGTACTATTTATTGAGTTTTTTTCAAGTGTTAATTTGAATTTTTCGACAGAAGCGCTGTCACTCCGCTTATAATCCCTCTCTGTAACAGGATTTACAGGTATCAGATTAACGTGGCAATTTATCCCCTTAAGCAAAGCTGCAAGTCGTTTTGCATGGTCTGTAGAATCATTTATACCCTTAACCATACTATACTCAAACGTTACTCTTCTCTTTGTCTTTTCAAAATAATATCTGCAGGCATCTATCGTTTCCTTCAGACCATAGCTGTTTGCGATAGGCATAAGGTTCTTTCTCTCCTCATCAGTAGTCGCATGCAACGAAAGAGCAAATGTAATTGTCAAATCCTCATCAGCCAGTCTCCTTATCTGCGGAACTATGCCACAGCTTGATACTGTAATATTTCTCTGGCTGATATTATAGCCCTCCTCACAGGATATCAGTCTTATAAACCGTAGCAGATTATCATAGTTGTCAAGCGGTTCGCCGGTACCCATTACAACTATATTTGATATACGCTCACCGGTAGCTCTCATTGTGGCGTATACCTGTTCCAGCATCTCCGAGGCTGTAAGATTCCTATGCAAGCCTCCGATAGTAGATGCACAGAATTTGCATCCCATACGACACCCTGCCTGGCTGGATATACAGATGGAATTACCATAATCATATCTCATAAACACACTTTCTATCATCTGTCCGTCCGGCATCCTATATAAGAACTTTATAGTACCATCCTTTTTTGATTCCTGTCTTAATTCTTCTGTTATAGAGGTAAAGCCCTCGTCATCCACAGCCTTACGCAGCAGCTTCGGAATATTGGTCATCTCCTCAGTCGTGGCTGCATATTTCTTATGAAACCATTCAAAAAGCTGCTTTGCACGAAATGCCGGCTGCCCCTTTTCCTTTACCCAGGACTCCAATTCTTCTCTATACATTGATTTTAAATCCGGCTGTATGTTTTTTTCTTGTATATCGTCCATTGCTTTCCCTCTTATGCTTCATACTTCATAACGGCATAATAGAATCCGTCACAGCTATCTACACCCTGCAGGAATAGTCTGTCACTGCATAGCTTAAGCTTCGGATGTGTCTCCAACAGCAGTTCAACATTTTCTCTGTTCTCCCTCGGATTTATTGTACACGTGCTGTATAAAAGTGTACCTCCCTTTTTAAGATATCCTACCGCTGTATGAGCAATCTTCATCTGAAGCTCGGTCAATTCTTCTAGCTGCGATTCAACAAGTCTGTATTTGATATCATTCTTTCTTCCTATTATCCCAAGGCCCGAGCAAGGAACATCACAGAGCACGACATCTGCTTTGCCTTCTAATTCAGGTATTACAATGGTTGCATCATGTGCTGATATCTCTACGACATCATCGAGTCCCAGTCTCGACACATTATCCTCTATAAGCTCAAGCTTATCCGCGGATATATCCATCGAATAAACCTTACCGCATCCATTAAGGTACTCTGCCGCCAGAGTTGTCTTTCCTCCCGGAGCCGCGCACACATCTATTACAATATCTCCCGGTTTTATTCCGGCTGCTTCTACAGCACACATCGAGCTTTCATCCTGCACGCTGAAATATCCTTCTTTGTATCCCGGAATCCGTCTTATAAAATCATATCCGTCTATTAAAAGGGCTTTACGGGAATACCTACCCTTTTCAACAGCTATACCCTTTTGCGACAGACCTTCCGCAAGCTCATCTACGCTTATTTTAATCTCATTTACACGTATGGTAGTTTTTCTGTCCTCAAAGCATCCCTTGATTATGGCTTCATATTTATCCGGATAATCAGCTATAAGCTTTTGACACAGCCATTCCGGTATGGAATACATTATGGAATAATAGGCTGCCTTTTTAGTCTCATCAGGATATACTATAGTATCCTTGCCGGCTGCTATACTCCTAAGCACAGCATTTACATATCCTGAAAGGGTTCCAAAGCCATGCTTTCCGGCAAGCTTAACACTTTCATTGCAGGCCGCACTATCCGGCACCTTATCCATATACATAATCTGATAAGTACCAAGTCTTAATATACACCTTATGAGAGGCTTGCACTTGTTCACCTTTGTCTTAGAGAACTGATTGATTATATAATCTATTGTAATCCTTCTCTCGACGCTTCCCTCAACAAGCCTTGATATAAAGGCTCTGTCAGTCTTGTCAGAAAACTGGTTCTTCTTCAGTGCCTTTGCTAACGCAACATTCGAAAATGTGCCATTTGTCTCTATATCCATAAGCACAGATAGTGCTATGTCTCTTGTATTTATCTCTTTTTTTACAGACTTTTTGTCCTGCTGCATCCTATCTGTCTCCTACAAAGCTTCCTGTTACAAGCTTATTCCCATTTAGATATCCGGCCGCATCCATCTGCTTCTTACCTTCCGGCTGAAGCTCATATACTACTATTGCATCCTCTCCGCACATTATGGTGAAATTCTTCTTGGTTACATCTATTATCTCACCCGGTGCAAATGTAAGCTCCGGATTTTTTTCTCTCAAAGCGTTCCTGACCGAATCATCTACTGCCTTTACTCCCGCTCTATATATCTTGGCACTTTTGCCATTTATGCTAGTGTATGCACAAGGCCACGGAATAAGACCTCTTATCAGCCTTTCAATATCAGTTGCAGACCTTGAGAAATCAAGTCTTCCCATCTCTTTATCAAGCATTGCGGCATAGCAGCTCTTCGAATCGTCCTGCTTAGTTCTGGTTGCTGTGCCATCAGCGAGCTTTTGAAGTGTGGATAAAATAAGAAGTGAACCCACATTCATAAGCTTATCATGCAGTGTCTTACCCGTATCATTATTCTCTATGGCAACCTCACTTACCTCTATAATATCTCCGGTATCAAGACCCTTTTCCATATACATAGTGGTTACACCGGTAACCTTTTCCCCGTCAATTATTGAACGCTCTATAGGAGCAGCTCCCCTATATCTCGGAAGCAGGGAAGCATGTATATTGATGCAGCCATATCGCGGAATCTCAAGTATGGATACCGGAAGTATCTGTCCATAGGCGGCAACAACTATAGCCTCAGGCTTAAGCTCCCTGATAAGCTTAACATTTTCCTCTTCCCTTAGCTTCTCAGGCTGATACACCGGTATATTATGCTTCAATGCCATTTCCTTGACCGGTGTTGGCACAAGTGCTTTGCTCCTTCCCTTAGCCTTATCCGGCTGTGTAAATACCGCTACTACTTCATGTCCCGCCTCTACAAGCTTTTCAAGCGGCTTTACTGCAAATTCAGGGGTTCCCATATATACTATCTTCATATGCTCTCCTTATACTAATCATATATTACCGATGGTCATATGCCACTCGCCTTTTTTTCATCCCTATTCCATGTCATCTAACTCCTCCGGTGGTACTGGTCTTGTAAGAGGTCCGTCTGCACGGTCTCTGTAGAGTACTCCATCGAGGTGATCTAACTCGTGGCATATAGCCCTTGCAAGCAAGCCCTCGCCTTCTATCTCTATCTCCTCCATATTCTCATCCAGTGCCCTGCACACTACATGGTTTGGTCTGGTCACAGTGCCAACTAAGCCCGGAAGTGAAAGACAGCCCTCATCTCCTGTCTGTTCTCCGTCCTGCGCTATAATCTCAGGATTTATCAGGCATATAGGATTATCATCCCCAATATCTATAACTACAATTCTCTTCAATATTCCCACCTGAGGTGCCGCAAGCCCTACACCATTAGCCTCATACATGGTGTCAAACATGTCATCTATAAGAACCGCTATTCTGTCCGTCATCTTGTCGACCCTCTTGCAGCTCTTTCTAAGTACATCGTCTCCCTCAGTTCTGATATTGCGTAATGCCATTTATTTATCCTCCTATACTATATCTAATATACTTCTATTGGATTCACGTCAATTACTATGCCCGCATTGCTAAGCTCAAGCTCCGTAAGCATCCTCATAACCGGCTCAAATACTGTCATATCCTCAGACTTAACATATATCGTCTTCCTATATCTTCCATTCTTCTTTGCCATAGCAGCATCTGCCGGTCCAAGCAGTCTCACTCCCTGTTTTTGTGACAAATGCGTCTTTAACATCGAGTATACCTTTTTTACCCCCTCTTCCGCACATTCAAGCTGTTCAGATTGCACGAGCACCAGCATCATATTATATGAAGGCGGATATTTAAGCATTCTCCTGTAAGTATACTCCATATCATAAAAATCTCTGTAATTCTGCTTTTTGGCAGCTACGATGGCATAATTATCCGGCTTATAGGTCTGTATAATTGCCACTCCCGGCTTATCTCCTCTGCCTGCTCTTCCTGCTGCCTGTGTAAGGAGCTGATACGTTCTCTCTCCTGCCCTGAAATCATTCTCAAATAACGATATATCCGCAAGCAAAACCCCTACTAGAGTGACCTCCGGAAAATCATGTCCCTTGACTATCATCTGGGTTCCGAGAAGTATGTCTGCCTCATGCTGTCTAAATGCATTCACAACTCTGTCTCTTGCGCCCTTTGCAGTCACTGTATCCTTGTCCATACGAAGTATTTTGGCATCCGGAAAAAGCTTAACCAATTCTTCCTCTATCTTCTGTATTCCAATGCCGAAGCCACCTATCATAGGTGAGCCACAACCGGGGCATACATCAGGTTCATTTATGGAATATCCGCATATATGACAAATCAGCTTTTTATTATTATGCAGAGACAAAGAAGTATCACATCTCGGGCACATCACGGTATCCCCGCAGCTTCTGCAGGACATGCAGCTATTTAGTCCTCGTCTGTTTAAGAATAACATAATCTGTTCATTATTTGCCAGACATTCCGATATAGCCTCATACAGCTCCTTGCTAATGATACTTTTATTTCCCTTCTTTAGCTCATCCCTCATATCAATAAGCTTAATGTAAGGAAGCTTCCTCCCATCAGGTCTTTCATTAAGCTCCCACAGCTTATATGCCCCCTGCACAGCCATAGTATAGCTTTCTAATGAAGGTGTGGCTGAGCCAAGTATAACAGGAATGCCCTCGAGTGCAGCCCTTTGGATAGCAGCCTCTCTCGCATGATATGCAGGAGCCTGCTCATTCTTATACGAGCCATCATGCTCCTCATCTACTATTATTACTCCCAGACTGTCGCTAGGTGCAAATAAAGCCGAACGCGGACCTATTATAACATCAGCTTCATGATTTTTTATACTCATTATAGCCCTGTATTTTTCTCCGCTGTTAAGCTCGGAATGAAGCACACTTACCCGCTCCCCAAAATGCTGTCTCAATCTGGCAACAGTCTGAGACGCAAGCGATATCTCCGGAATAAGCATTATAGCCTGTTTGCCATCAGCAATACAATGCTTGATACATTCTATATATACCTCTGTCTTTCCGCTTCCGGTTATTCCATGCAGAAGATATACATTTGCTTCCTTGTTTCTTCTGTCTTCATCAAACTCATCCACAAGCCTTTGCTGCTCGACTGTGAGTACGCTCACCGGCATGGAGGAAAGCTCCATCTCCTGACTCTTAACTCTCGCTTCCACCCTTCGTACCTGTTTTTTTACAGGAAGAACAGTTTTAAGTGCCTGTATCATGGTCGAGCCGTAGGTTTTATGCATCCAGTCCGCAAGCCTTATAAGTATGCCCTCTATAGCCAGGCCTTTATCGTTCACAGAAGCCACACTCTTTATTTTATCTTCATCATAAGCCGGCGTATCCGTAATATTGATAACATATCCGCTGCGCTTCGTATTCCCCTTTCCAAAGGGAACTATGACCTGAGCGCCGACTTCTATATCATCAAGTAATTCATCAGGTATTCTATACTGAAATGCCCGGTCAACTGCTTCATGCGAAATATCTATTATTATATCCGCATATTTTTGTGACATCCTCTTCCTCC
>CAMALN010000019.1 GCA_945836565.1 uncultured Lachnospiraceae bacterium | reverse complement strand
GTGAGTATTATGGGTGGTAATATAGAAGAAACGCCATCACAAGCAATCAAAAGATTAGAGGATGAAAAAAATATTCTTAGCCTTTTTTCTAATGGAGCAAGTTTTGAATTGTTGAGAAAGTCTTTTCCTGAAACCATCATTTCCGATGAAAGGCTTTTGGAATTGCAAACCTTAGCAGCGAAATAATAATCTCCCCACCCTTTTTCAATTGAATTGAAGCAGGGTGGTGTTTTTTTTACTCAGACGAGGGGGTTATCTTGATGACATCCCCCATAAACTATTGTTATTTCCGTCGGCATGTAGTAAAATGCTGAACAGATAAAGTTATTAAACAATATATGAAAAAGGCGGTATAGATATGCAGGGAAGAACACATAATTGCGGACAGCTTCGTATCGAGGATGCAGGTAAGCAGGTCAGAATAGTTGGCTGGTATGAGAACATGAGAAAGGTAAGTAAGAATCTAGGCTTTCTTATATTGAGAGATTTCTATGGAATTACTCAGGTTGTAGTAGAGACCGAGGAGATGATGGAAATCGTAGACGGGTTTAACTATGAGTCCACTATAGCTATCGAGGGTGAGGTAAGAGAGCGTTCAAACAAGGCTAAGGATCTTGCTACCGGCGATATAGAGGTAGTGCCTACTAAGATAGAGCTTTTGGGTAAGTGCAGATACAATGAGCTTCCGTTCCAGATTAATCATTCTAAGGAAGCAGATGAGAATACCAGATTAAAATACAGATATCTTGATTTGCGTAACCCGGCGGTTATGAGTAAAATCAAGCTTAGAAGTGCAATCGTAAACGAGCTTAGAAAGAGCATGAACGAGCATGACTTTATGGAGATTACTACTCCTATTCTTACCTGCTCATCACCGGAGGGGGCAAGAGATTACCTTGTACCTGCACGTAAGCATCCGGGCAAGTTCTACGCTTTGCCACAGGCGCCGCAGCAGTTCAAGCAGCTTCTTATGGCTTCAGGTGTAGACAGATATTTCCAGATTGCACCATGCTTTAGAGATGAGGATGCAAGAGCAGACCGTTCACCGGGAGAGTTCTATCAGCTTGATATGGAGATGTCATTTGCAAGCCAGGAGGATGTATTTGAAATTATCGAGGACGTACTTCCACCTGTATTTGCAAAGTACGGTGTATATAACACAGCTTCTAAGGCACCATTTGCCAGAATCTCATATCTTGAATCATTGGAGAAGTACGGTACAGACAAGCCGGACCTTCGTATAGATTTAACTATTACAGATGCAACAGCTGTTATGGCAAATAACGGCTTCCCACCATTTGAAAATGCTGACGTAAGAGCTATCGTAGTAGATGGCTTCGAGGCTACAAGAAAGGTCATCGATGCTATGTGCGCCGAGGTAGAGGTTCAGTCAGGATATAAGGGATATTGGTTCAGAATAGATGAAAACGGAGAGTTTGTAGGTGGTATCTCTAAGTTCCTTAAGGAAAACGGAGATGCAGTGAAGTCGGCTTTAGGCTTGAAGAATGGTGATTTCGTAGCAGTTACGGCAGGTACCAAGGCACAGGCACTTAAGGCAGCGGGCGTATACCGTAAGCTTATCGGTGCAGCTTGTCCAAAGCACATGAACAAGGAATGCTACGAGTTTTGCTGGATAGTTGATTTCCCTATGTATGAGATAGGTGAGGAGTCAGGCGAGCTTGAGTTCTGTCACAATCCGTTCTCTATGCCACAGGGTGGTATGGAAGCGCTTGAGACTATGGAACCACTTGATATACTTGCATATCAGTATGACCTTGTATGTAATGGTATCGAGCTTTCATCAGGAGCAGTAAGAAACCATGACCCAGAGATTATGGTTAAGGCATTTAACATAGTTGGTCTTGGTGAGGATGATGTAAAGGCTAAGTTCCCTGCTATGTACAATGCATTCTGCTATGGAGCACCTCCACATGCAGGAATCGCACCGGGAGTAGACCGTATGATAATGCTCATTTCCGGCGAGGAGAGCATAAGGGAGATTATACCATTCCCTATGAATAAAAATGCACAGGATATCATGATGGGTGCACCATCCGAGGTAAATAAGAGCCAGTTAGATGATGTTCATATCGCAATAGTTAATGAAGAGAAATAGTATTGTAAGGCAATTGCTATATAGGCGGGGTGAAGCTTGTGAAGATAAATATATACTATGGTGGAAGAGGTCTGATCGAAGACCCGACACTCTATGTAATCGAGAAGATGGTAAGTGTTCTCGAGGAGCTTAGAGTCACAGTAAACAGATATAATATGTATGAGGATAAGGCTGGCATAGCCACGCTTCCAAACACCTTGAAGGATTGTGACGGGGTAATCCTTGCAGCCAGTGTGGAGTGGTTTGGCATAGGCGGTTATATGCAGCAGTTTCTGGATATGTGCTGGCTGTATGCTGACAAGAAAAAGCTTGCAGGCATATATATGCTCCCGGTCGTGGTTGCCACTGCATACGGCGAGCAGGACGCAGAGCTTACCTTGAGAAAAGCATGGGATGTGCTAGGCGGTATATCTTTAAACGGCTTTGCCGCATATGTTGATTCTCATGAGGTATTTGAGCGCAATACCGCTTATCTGGCAATGCTTGAGAGAAAGGCCGAGGATTTCTATCGCGCTATCAACCAGAAGGCTGTCAAGCTTCCGACGAGCAATACAGCGGTTAGAAATAATATTATCAAGAAATCGAATATAAATCTCACACCTCAGGAGAGTGAGCAGCTTTCAAAGTTTGTATCAAACGACGGATATGTTAAGCAGCAGAAGGAGGATATAGAGGAGCTTTCTGCTATGTTTAAGCAGCTTTTAGGGGAGACCCCTGAGGTAGAGGAGGAACAGTATGAGGATGAGGTTATAGAAGCCCTCTACAAGAGCTTCAAGTCATCACCGGGCTTTAAGGCGAAGTACGTAATGGTTATTCCGGATATCAGAAAGGTGCTGGTGCTTCGTGTAAGCGACACACTTTTGTGCCAGTATGAGGAGGACCAGGATGGTGACGTGAAGCTTAAGGTTAAGAGTGACATGCTTAGAAATATCATCGCCGGCAAGGGAACCTTCCAGAATGGCTTTATGTCAGGAGAGATTACGGCAAAGGGCAATTTCAAGACCTTAAGAATGTTGGATCAGCTTTTTGTATTTAAGAAATAGAAAGAGAGAAGCTATATGTCGTATGTAGCACTATATCGAAAATGGCGTCCTGATAATTTTGAAGAGGTAAAGGGTCAGGAGCACGTTGTAACAACATTAAAGAATCAGATAAAGTTCCAAAGGATAGGTCATGCATATCTGTTCTGCGGGACAAGGGGAACAGGAAAGACTACATTAGCCAAGATTATGGCCAAGGCGGCGAACTGCGAGCACCCGGTGGACGGAAGTCCGTGCAACGAATGCGAGAGCTGTAGGCGTATAGCGATGGGGCAGGCTACTAATGTAGTTGAGATAGATGCCGCATCAAACAATGGTGTGGATAATATAAGACAGATACAGAATGCGGTCAATTACAGTCCGAGTGATTCAAGGTATCTCGTATATATCATAGATGAGGTTCATATGCTTTCAGCAGGTGCCTTCAATGCCTTGCTCAAGACACTTGAGGAACCGCCGGAATATGTTATATTTATACTGGCAACCACAGAGGCACACAAGATACCGGCTACCATATCCTCGAGATGTCAGCATTATGATTTCAAGAGGATACCAAGAGAGACTATAACCGACAGATTGGCGGAGCTTCTGGAGAGAGAAAATGTACCGGCAACAAGAGATGCCTTGGATTATATTGCGGGTGCGGCGGATGGCTCCATGAGAGATGCACTTAGCATCTTAGACCAGTGTATAGCATTTAACTTAGGCGAGGAGCTTACCTATGACAGAGTGCTTGAAACCATCGGTACGGTTGATATAGACATCTATATAAGGCTTTTCAAGGCGATATATGCTGAGGATGTCAAGACCGCGCTAGAGGTTGTCGATGAGGTGACCTATGACGGCAAGGACCTGGCGCAGTTTGCAAATGATCTGATTATGTTCATAAGAGATGTCCTGCTGTTGAAGCTTGATCCTACCTTCAGACTTGAACTTACATCCGAAAATATCGCTAAGCTTATAGAGCTTGGTAAGGATATGGATGAGAATTACCTCATAGACTGTATCAACAGTATGCAGGAAGCCGCGGTTAGAATAGGTACTGCTTATGTGAAGAAGGTAATGCTTGAGGTTGCGATTATTAAGCTATGTAAGCCTTCTATGCAGCATGGCATAGGAGCTATGGAAAAGAGGCTTTCTGATATCGAGAAGCAGAACGAGGATATAGATAAGCGTATAGAACAAAGCCTTCAGAATATATCTGTGCTACCGGCAAATGATGGGCAGGCAGAAGCAGTTAAGTCCGCACAGCCGGATATATCGAATCAGGTTGCTGAGAATATCGCGAGTAAATATCCGGCCGCAAAGGTAAATGAGCTTAAGCAGATAGCGGCTATGTATACCTACATTTGCGACAACCTTGTTATGCCGAGCAAAAAGTTTCTAAAGCAGGGAATGCTTCAGCCTACGAGTGAGGAGTCGAGACTTGACATAGTTTTCGTAGATTCCCATGAGAATAAAACGGCGATAGAATTCTTTTCGAGACCACAAAACCTTGAGAATACTCAGAATATGATATCTGAGATAACTGAGAAGAATATTAAGCTCAATGTGCGAAAGGTTGCTGAAGGAGACAGCGGAGCTGAGGCCCAACTTTGGGATTTGTCGAAGCTTAATACAGAAGGTATAAAATTAGAATTTATTAAAAATTAATATATATAGAATGCTAATCTAATTAAAGGAGGATAATGATATGGCAAAGAGAGGCGGATATCCGGGCGGAATGATGCCAGGAGGAATGGGAAACCTTATGAAGCAGGCGCAGAAGATGCAGAAGCAGATGGAGGAGACCACAAAGGCCCTTGAGGAGAAGGAATATGAGGCAGCAGCAGGTGGCGGAGTTGTCAAGGTAAAGATGAATGGCAAGAAGGAAATCATCGAGCTTCACATAGAGGAGGACATAGTAGACCCTGATGACATAGAGACACTTGAGGACACTGTAATGGCAGCTGTTAATGAGGTTATAAGACTTCAGGCTGAGGATGAGAAGTCACAGATGGGGGCAATTACCGGCGGCTTAGGCGGCGGCTTCCCATTCTAAGACCGGCACAGATTATACGGTTACAATATGCTTCGTTATCATGATATAGAGAATATATTATGTATATAAAGTATGAAAATCAACAAAAAAAGGAAGATATAGATGGATGTTTATGGTGGTTTGTTAAGTAAGCTTATAGAGGAGCTTTCCAGACTTCCGGGAATAGGAGGCAAGTCAGCACAGCGACTGGCATTTTATATTATAAATATGCCTGAGGAAAAGGTAGAGAAGCTGTCACAGGTAATGCTTGATGCTAGAAAGAACATCAAATATTGCAGGGACTGCTACACACTGTCAGATAAGGAGGTGTGTCCGATATGTGCATCGCCTTCGAGAGACCATAAGACTATAATGGTAGTTGAATCGCCCAGAGACATGGCTGCGTATGAGAAGACGGCACAGTTCAAGGGTGTATACCATGTTCTTCACGGAGTTATCAATCCTGCACTCGGTATAGGTGTAGCCGACATAAAGCTAAAGGAGCTTATACAGCGTATACAGCGGGAGGATACGGAGGAGTTAATAATAGCAACAAATTCTAGTGTTGAGGGTGAAGCGACCGCTATGTATATCTCAAAGCTTGTCAAGCCTTCCGGCATCAAGACAACCAGAATAGCTACCGGTGTTCCGGTAGGAGGAGATTTGGAGTGCATAGATGAGGTTACATTACTTAGAGCATTAGAGGGTAGAATAACTATATAAGCGTATGCAATTATATGACATATGCGGAAAGTGAGGTATACGATATGAAGAGAATAGGTATGCTTACAAGCGGTGGTGACTGTCAGGCACTTAATGCAACCATGAGGGGTGTGGTTAAGGGCTTGTATAGTTGCTTTAAGGAGGTTGAAATCTACGGATTTCTTGAGGGCTACAAGGGCCTTATGTATGGAAATTATAAGAAGCTTTCGGCTGATGATTTTTCCGGAATACTTACAAAGGGTGGCACGATTCTTGGAAGCTCAAGACAGCCGTTCAAGATGATGGGAGTTCCTACAGAGGATGGCCTTGACAAGGTAAAGGCTATGAAGGACACCTACAAGAAGCTTAAGCTCGATTGTCTTGTTGTGCTTGGTGGAAACGGTTCGCAGAAGACCGCAAATCTTCTCAGTGAGGAGGGCTTGAATGTAGTTGGTCTTCCAAAGACAATTGATAACGATATATGGGGAACTGATATGACATTCGGTTTCCAGAGCGCTGTTGATATAGCTACAAATGCGATTGACTGCATACACACAACAGCGTGCTCACACAACAGAGTATTTATAGTAGAGATAATGGGACACAAGGTTGGCTGGATTACACTTCATGCAGGTATTGCTTCAGGCGCAGACATCATCCTTATACCTGAGATACCATACGACATCAAGAAGGTATGTCAGGCCCTTGATAAGAGAACCAAGCAGGGCAAGGGCTTCTCTATCCTTGCAGTTGCTGAAGGTGCTATATCAAAGGAGGTTGCCGAGCTTCCGAAGAAGGAGAGAAAGGCAGCCATAGCAGCCGCAGCCGAGAAGTATCCTTCGGTAGCATATGAGATTGCGGATAAGATTAAGGATTACTGCGGAATGGATATCAGAGTTACAGTTCCGGGACATACTCAGAGAGGCGGAAGTCCGGTTCCTTACGACCGAGTTATCTCAAGCAGATTCGGTGCTAAGGCCGCAGAGCTCATCAAGAATGAGGATTTTGGAAAGCTTGTTGTTATGAAGGATAATGACGTTACTGCTATTCCGCTTTCAGAGTCAGCAGGAAAGCTTAAGTATGTATCACCTGATGACAGCATAGTTAAGAATGCAAAGATGCTTGGTATATCATTTGGTGACTAATTATGCAATTTAGTGATTGCATTGGCATATAATTATTATATAGGCAATCGGGGACTTACCCCGATTGTCTTTTGATATTTTATATGTGAGGTTGCGTATGAACAGTATAACTGAACAGGGTATAATACTTCCCGGATACAAAATTCCGGATGAGCGCGAATATCAGGAGGATAAGGAATATCTCATGCAGATGTATCCTGCCAAGGCGAAGATAATCATGTGCATGATAGAAAATGAATGCGATAAGCTTGAGTATGACACGAGCCCGATGTATGCAAGATATCCGGATAAGGAAACCTTGCTGTATATCGCCGGTAAAATTACAGGAAGGATATGCGGTGACAGTCATGATGAGGCTTTAGAGCAGCTTATACAGGTTTTATTTTTGAATGAATGCAGATATAGGAGAAGTAAATATCGTAGAAGGAGAAAATTCTATTAGCGCAAGCAATAGAAATATCTGAAATTATGGTTAGGAAAATAATACTAAAGGTAATTGTCTTCATAGCAGTTGCAACAGGCAGTGCCTTTGTGGTTGATAAAATAAATAATATATATGTAAACAAGGTATCGAAGGAGCTGGAGCAATCCACTTTGCCACAGGTATACGGATATCTTGACAATAAAATCGTGAATTCGATGCAGGGATATACACAGGTAATGTCTACTAGTCTTATGAGGGACAGTGTATTACCGTTAAATGACACTCATGGTGTGGAGGTGTTGGTTGACGATAGAACATCGATTGCCAACACCTACAGCTACGAGCTTAGAAGCGTTGCCGGAGATAACCTGATAGAGGAGGGTACGATAGAGGATATAGAGGTGACCTCTGACGGATATCGAAAGCTTGGTATCAATTTTCGTATGGATATGGAGGAAAACCAGGAGTATACCTTGGTTATTGTGCTTGGACAGGGAGAGGACGAGTCAGCGAAGAAGATAAGATATTACACAAGAGTTACTAACCTTTCTGAAAATTATGCTGCGGCTATGATAGATTTTGCGTATGATTTTCATTACACAACCTTTGAGAAGGAATATAACGAAGAAGAGGGGAATATTGTATATAATACTATTCATCCTAAGGCAGAGGCGGCAGACAATGACCTCTCTCATGTTTCTCTGGATTCTTCTTATAATATGATAAGCTGGGGCGGCATGAATATAATTGCTGTTACCAGTCTTATACCAACCGTAGTTGAACTGGACAAGGAGTTTGCACTTGTAAAATTCTCATACGTAGTACAAAACTATAGTGAGACAAACAGGCATTACTATAATGTTGATGAGTATTATAGCATGAGATATGACAAAAGCTCAGGAGCTACAGAGCTTCTTACCTTTGACAGATATCAGAGCAGCTTCTTTGATAAGTCCTATATAAGCAGAAGCAATAACAGCATAGGGCTTGGAATTACGAACAACTCTCAGATAGAGTATCGTTATACTGAGGATAACAAGCATATAGCATTTGTAAAGGAGGGCGAGCTCTGGCTGTACGATTACCAGACAGCAGCATTGACAAGTGTATTCAGTCATGTTCAGCAGAATTATACAACGGCCAGCTCCGGCAACAGAAGCTTTGACATCAATATTGACAAGCTTGACGAGGACGGAAATATATACTTTACTGTGTATGGCTATATGGGCAGAGGAGTGCATGAGGGTGAAAATGGAATATCGCTCTATTACTTCTCGGCAGAGGATTCAAAGATTGAGGAGGTAATATTTGTATCCTGCGATGAACCGTTTGGAGTCATGTCACAGGAGGTTGGACGATTTACCTATGTAGATAATGATGATAATTATTATTTCCTGCTTGATGGCAGCATATTCTGTATGAAGCTATCCGACAAGGAACCGGTCCGTATAACAGATGCGATTACGTCAGGTAAATACATGGTATCTCAGAACAGACGTATAGTGGCATATCCGGATTCTGATAATGAGGATGAGGTAAGAAATATATATATCAGGAATTATGAGACCGGTGAGGAGTTTGTTGAGACGGCGGCGACAAATGACAGACTTTTGTTGCTCGGCTTCGTGGGAAATGATTTGATATATGGTGAAGCAGCGGCATTGGATATCGTAAAGGCTGCAAACGGAAAGGTAACGCTGCCGCTTAAGACGATATATATTATTGAACCAAATGGTGAGATGATAAAGCAATATGACAAGCCCGGAATATATATTATGAATAGTGTTGTTCAGAAGGATAAGATATATCTGAAGCGTTCTATGAAGATGAACAGCTTCTTCATGGAGACGGAACCGGATTTCATATCCTATAAGAGTGATGTAGATGACTCAAAGATAATCTCGGAGTATGTATATGATGATGAAGAGCTTCTAAGACTTGAGCTGAAGCTGCCATCCTCTATGTTCCTTTCGGATGCGTCGCTTCCTATCATGACCAAGCATAAGGAGAGTGAATCACCTAAGAGGGTGGAAATCGACACAGATGTTACTTCCGGCAGGTATTATGTGTTCGGAAATAAGGGCTACAAGGCAGAATTCGACACGCCGGGTCAGGCAATTGAGGCTGTAGTTGGTGACAATGAAGGTCTTGTGGTAGATGCGTATGGCAATAACATATACCGAAATCAGGATGCAGTATCTTATAATACGGTGGCATCAGCCATAGATGAGCATCCTTGCGATTCTGTAGAGACTTCATTTATGACCTGCATGTATATGTGTATGGAATATCTTGATTCGCGAATCCTATATGAGGATGTAATGTCCTATAGTGATTATGAGCTGGCATTTACAGATCTTACCACAGCAGTAGGAATCAATATATCGGGAATTGAGCTTTCGACAGCACTTTATTTCCTTGACAGGGATGTGCCGTTTGCCGCCAGAATAGACGATGGTCGATATGTGCTGGTTATAAGCTACAATTCGACTCATATCAGATATTACGATCCGCTGCTTGATGAAGAGGTAAAGCTAAAGCGAAGTGAATTTGAAGAGGAATTAAGCAAATACGGAAATACAATGTATACATTTGCTAAGTAAAGATAAGATGAAGCTTATGTCTAAGCATGCTTTTAAACCAAAAAAGTGGTACACGTTAAATGCTGTGTACCACTTTTTATAATCTGTCAGCGAACCGATAGGGACACTAAAAGAGCCACTTTTCCTGTCCCCAATGGCTTAGGCAAGGGTTTTCTTGACTGCGGCTACTACGGCATCCTTGGTTATGCCAAAATGGTCGAAGAGAAGATTACCAGGAGCAGATGCTCCAAATGACTTCATGCCTACGAACTCACCATTTAATCCGATGTACTTGCCCCAACCGAATTCTGATAATGCTTCTACAGCGACTCTTGCTGTTACATTCTTTGGAAGTACAAGCTCCTTGTACTCATCCGGCTGGTCCTCGAATACATCCATCGAAGGCATACTTACCACTCTTACATCTATACCGGCTTCGGCTAATTCAGCCTTTGCAGCTACTGCAAGTGAAACCTCAGAGCCGGTTGCTATTATGATTGCATCAGGAGTATCCTTCACGGAATCCTCAAGTATATAAGCACCCTTTAATGCATCCTCACTGCTTCCGTCTAGCTGTGGGAGATTCTGTCTTGAAAGTACAAGAGCAGTAGGAGCATCCTGCTTATTTAGTGCGTAGTACCATGCGGCTGCGCACTCTGTAGCATCTGCAGGACGATATACATAGAAGTTTGGCATAGAACGAAGCATAGCGAGCTGCTCGATTGGCTCGTGTGTAGGTCCGTCCTCACCGACGCCGATGCTGTCATGTGTAAGTACGTAGATGTTAGGAACTCCCATAAGAGCTGAGAGTCTGGCCATAGGCTTCACATAATCGCTGAATACGAAGAATGTAGAGACGTATGGTCTGAGTCCTCCGTGGAGTGCGATACCATTTCCGATAGCTGCCATAGCAAGCTCTCTTATACCAAAGTGAACATTCTTGCCGGCTGGATTCTCGGCAGAGAAGTCACCCATATCTGACATATATGTCTTAGTTGAAGGTGCAAGGTCTGCAGCACCACCGAACAAATTCGGAACAACATTCTTAACTATGTTAAGTATCTTTGAAGATACATTTCTTGTAGCCTCAGGCTTGTCACAGGTATTCCAGAAATCGTCAAGGTCGTAGAGTGCCTTAGCGTTATCCTTGTCGTGATATGCATCCCAAAGCTGCTTCATCTCAGGGAAGGTCTTGCAATAGTCTGCAAAAAGTGCATTCCACTCTTCCTCGTCTGAAGCCTTTGCAGAAGATATCTGCTTAAAGTTCTCATATACATCCTGTGGAAGTACGAATGCTCCATTGTCCTCAATACCGAGGTTTGCACGGAGTGCAGCTACATTCTCTACACCGAGTGGCTCGCCGTGAGCACTTGCCTTTCCTTCCTTAGCAGGACAGCCTGCGCCAATCTTGGTCTTTATCTCGATAAGTGATGGCTTGTCAGTCACCGCCTTAGCAGCCTCGATTGCAGCGCCGATGGCGTCAAGGTCATTTCCGTCCTCTACGAGCTGGGTGTGGAAGCCGAATGCCTCGCAGCGTGCGCGGACATTCTCTTTGAATGCGATATCTGTACTTCCTTCTATTGAAATGTTATTTGAATCATAAAGTACGATAAGCTTTCCTAGACCGAGAGTGCCGGCTAGTGAGAATGCTTCATAGCTTATGCCCTCCATCATACAGCCGTCTCCGCCGAGTACAAAGGTGTAATGGTCAACTATATCGTAGCCATCCTTATTGAAGGTGGCTGCGAGGTGCTTTTCTGCCATAGCCATACCAACTGCCATAGCCATACCGGCACCAAGAGGACCTGTGGTTGCCTCGACGCCGACGGTGTGACCGTACTCAGGGTGTCCCGGAGTCTTAGAGCCTAATTGTCTGAAGTTCTTCATATCCTCGATTGTGATTCCGTATCCGAAGAAATGAAGAAGTGAATATAAAAGCGCAGAACCATGTCCGCCTGATAATATAAATCTGTCTCTGTTCTCCCACTTTGGATTGGCGGGATTGTGCTTCATATGCTTTGCCCAAAGCTCATATGCCATAGGAGCTGCGCCGAGAGGAAGTCCCGGATGTCCGGAATTAGCCTTCTGTATAGCATCGGCGGCCAATACTCGTATGGAATTTACGCTTTTTACATCGATAGGTGTACTCATTATTGCTCTCCTTAATTATATAATATATCTTAGTTGTCCTTTGCTCTTGCAAGGATTGCAAGAAGTCTGACAAATAAATTCACTATGTCAAGATACAGACTTGCCGCACAGTCAATTGCATTGTCAACTGTTTTGGCACAAATATTTGCTCTGGCCCAGTCATAACCGACATAGCCACAGAAAATCAATACTACAATGTAATCGATGATTCCGAGAGAAGCTCCGGCAATCATCATAATAACCTCAAGCACTATAGTCACAAGAAGTGTAACAAAGAGTGCTTTCCCAAGATTTAAGAAAAATGCAGGGAAAACTGATGAAAGCACCATCAGCACGCCGGTTACTATGGCAGTAATTGCAAATGCAGTGATTACAGTAGACTGAAATCCGGCTGCGTTATAGTAATATATAAGGTATGAAAGCATAATTCCAAGCGGTAATACAAAGCAGTTGTAGCCTATGAAGCTGACTACAGGATTCTTCGAACCGTTAATCATAAAGCTTCCGGCAATTGCAAGTACAAAGTATCCTATATAGAATATAATCGGATTACCATCAATCATATCTATAGCGCTGTCAGCACAGAAATACACCAGAAAGCAGTTTACCAGAAATCCATATAATAGGGTTCCGCCCAATATCAGATTGTAGGATTGAGTCGATATCTCAGACTCGCCATCCTGAAGATACATTCTTTCATTGTATCTTTCCTGCGAATTATTTGCCATAATCTAACCTCCTTATACAATATACAGTTTGTTTCGGATTTATTTTTCCTTGTTGGCAAGATACTCATTGATTGAAGAAAGTACTTCGTCAACGTCCATACCGTGAACCATACAAGCCTCAGCAAGTGACTCACCTGCTGCTGAAGGACAACCTACACAGTGCATACCTGCAGCCATAAGAATTGCAGCATTGCCCGGATCGATTGTAATTATTTCTCCTATTAACATATCTTTATTAACTGTCTTTGCCATAACATGACCTCCTGAATTGTATTATTATAAATGCACAAATGCCGTTTATTTAGTTATTACCTTATAATAGGTAAATATGCATTTGACATACGAGAGTATAGCATATTGTAGGGTAAAATGTCTATATACACTTACATAGAATGTTGTAGTGGTCAGTCACAGCTTGGCTCTCATACAGATAATTGTCCTGCAATGTTCAAAGAATATATTTACATGTACATGAATTCTGCTACAGCTATGAATATATGTTTGGACTTTAGAAGTTCTTATTGTTCTGATAATAATCAGCAATGTTTGAACACGATGTTCAAACAAGCCTCC
>CAMALN010000018.1 GCA_945836565.1 uncultured Lachnospiraceae bacterium | reverse complement strand
TATTGCTTTTTTGCATCTAAGGACAAGGACGTTAAGCTTATATATAGTGGAAGAAATGAGCTTCAGAAATCAAATCTGAGACTGATGCTGGACAAGCTCAACATCCCTCTGATTTATGTACCGGTAGGGGTTGCAGGAGAGTATGATACAGGAGACTTGTTGATTACCGTAGACTGTCAGTATGGAGCCGGAAATGTTACAAGGCTTAGGGCTTCAGATATAGCTATTATAGATCATCATCAGGTTGAGATAACGGGAATCGAGCTGAGTCATATAATCCCGGGAATGGGAAGCTGTTCAACCATTGTATGGAGTCTGCTTGGGGATGAGGGCTATAATGTAACCGACGATAATGGTCTTGGTACGGCACTTTATTATGGACTTGCAACAGATACAAATCATTTTACAGAAATGCACAATCCTATAGACCGTGATGCCAGAGATCAGCTTCCTCATAGTGATGCTATGATTACATTGTTTACCAATTCAAATATATCCCTGAAGGAGCTTGAGATTGCGGGAATAGCCATGCTTAGATATCAGTACAATGACGAACATCATTTTGCGGTTATCAAGGCACAGCCATGTGACCCTAACATACTTGGATTGATAAGTGATTTTCTCCTTCAGGTAGACCAGATACATGCCTGCGTTGTGTATAACGATGCACCGGGGGGATATAAGCTTTCGGTGAGAAGCTGTGTGCGAGAGGTAAATGCAGGCGAGCTTGCGGCATTTTTGACAGAAGGCATAGGCTCAGGCGGAGGTCACTATTGCAAGGCAGGCGGCTTTATAAGCGGCAAGAAATATCAGGAGCTTCACGGTGATGCTTATACAGAGAATTTCTTCAATGCCAGGATGATAGATTATTTTAAGAATTATGAGTTGATATATGCAGATAATTACAAAGCAAATATCGACGAGATGAAGCTGTATCAGAAGCAAAATATACCTATCGGCTTTGTAAAGGCGACAGATATATTGGAGATAGGCGAACCGATTACGATTCGTACTATAGAAGGAGATATTGATATGAAGGTTGAGGAGGACCTGATTATCATAATCGGTATAAAGGGTGAGGTGTACCCAAATCGTGTTGAAAAGTTCAACCGGTCATATAAGGTTATAGAGGATACATATGATTTCCACAAATGTGTGGTAAATGATGAGTACGAGCCTGTTGTCATAAACAGGATGGATGGAAGTAAGCTTAACCTGACACGATTTGCTAAGACCTGTGTACCAACTGGTAAGGTACAAATCTATGCAAAACCACTTGAAAAGGATGTAAAGGTATTTACAGCCTGGGACAAGGAGAAATATATGGTCGGAAAAGCCGGTGATTATCTGGCAGTGAGAACGGATGATTTGCATGACGTATATGTGGTTGAGAAGAAAATATTTGCAAAGACGTATAGAGAGGAATGCTTATAAATTAAGTATATAATTGGAATGCGTTTTCTTAATTTACATATATCACGTATACACACATACGTGAGAAGGAGTTTATATGGGGAATCAGGTAAAATATGATGCATTTATAAGCTATAGGCATTGCGAGGCGGATAAGTTTGTGGCAGAGACCTTGCATGAGAGGCTGGAGGCGTACAAGCTTCCGAAGAAGCTGAAGAAGAAATTAGCAGGCGGAAGAACCAAAATCAACAGGGTTTTCAGAGACAAGGATGAATTACCGCTTACGAGCAACCTGGAAGATCCGATTATGCAGGCACTCAGCAATTCTGACTTTTTGATAGTTATATGCTCGCCTAGGCTAAAGGAGTCGGTATGGTGTCGAAAGGAAATCGAGACCTTTATCTCTATGCATGGCAGAGAACATGTATTGGCAGTGCTTATCGAGGGAGAGCCTGAGGATTCGTTCCCGGATGAGCTCTTGTATGTATATGAGCCGGTTATGTATCAGGACGGAACCGTGAACTATGTAAAGAAGCCTATGGAACCGCTTGCGGCAGATTTCCGCGGAAGCTCGAAGAAGGAAATAAAAAAGGCGATGAAGGAGGAGATTCTTCGTCTGCTGGCACCTATGTTCAATGTGAATTATGATGATTTGAAGCAGCGTCACAGAGAGCGTAAGATGAAGCGTGTGATGGGCGTTGCGGCTGTAATAGCAGGAATGGGAGTATTATTTGGCGGTTACTTTGCACTTACTGCCATGAAGATAAAGAAGCAGAATGTGAAGATATTGGAGCAGTCGGAGATATTAGAAGAGCAGGCAGAGCAGCTTTCATCACAGGCGGATATCCTTGAAGCTCAGAATGAAGTTTTAAGGACTGACCAGGCTAAAAGACTTGCCGAGGAAGCAGAAGCCCTATTGGACAGGGATGACAGAGAAGGAGCAATAAGGACAGCATATCAGGCAATTACTCAAAAGGATGGCATAGATTTTCCGTATACACCGGAAGCACAGAAGGCACTTACCTCTGCACTTGCAATATATGATGCCAGCGACATGATTGTGCCGGTGAATCAGATTGTCACGCCCGGAATAGTCGAGGATATGGTTATATCACCGGGCGGTAAATATATGATTACCTTTGACAGCTTGTGCAATCTTATCCTTTGGGATGTGGAAGCCCGCGAAGAATTAATATCAAAGGAGCTTAATTCTGTTAGTGCTAATTTGTATCGTGATTATGGTTTCCTTGGAGATGATGCATTCTATTATCTGTCAGAAGAGGGAGCTCTTGTAAAGGTAAATATAGAGTCACAAGAGGAAAGTACTCTTGACCTGTCAAATGAATTGGTTAGTATTATCATGTCTACGGCAAGCTCTGTAGATGGTAGTAAGATATATGTGAGAACTATGAATAATATCATCGTTGTTGATTCTGCCACTATGACTGAGGTAAATAGAGTTTCTACAACAATTGATGCTATGAAAACCAAAATATATGTATCTGAAAATCAGGATGAAATATATTATTATGACACTCAGGATGGTTTGAAATTCTGTTGTACAAATATAACAAGCGGAGAGGTTATATTTGCGACAGAGGCTATCAGGGGAGATGCAGTAAAATGCGTAAGTAAGGACAATATACTGTATGTTTCCAGCTACAGCTTTCTTGACAATTATAATGGCAAATCATATATTCAGGCTATAGACAAGGCTACAGGAGAGCTTATCTGGGAAAAAGAAGAGATAGGACATATGACCACAGAGATTATGCACTCTGTATCAGCAGGCAGAGACAGCCTGTTATGTACCTTTGGAAATCTTGCGTGGCTGCTTGATGCACAGACAGGAGAACTGGTTGTAAATATGACGTTGAATGGTGATGCGTTATATTGCGGTCTGGCTTCAGATGGTGATTTCATTATATATAATTCAAATGGTACAGGTACTGTTATATCTGCAGATACAGAAAAAATCAGATTTCAATTGGAAATGATGGAGTGTACTGAATTATCTATGATGAAATTGGGTGATGGGTATATCTTGGGTGTTCCCGTAAATGAAAACAGGGTTGTGTTTTACAGATATTGTAAGAATGCTGACTGTGTGGCCTGTGACGGTTTGGTTGCCGAGGCAGAAAAAGAAGGAATTAAGGAAGAGGTTGTAGAATGGGCTTTAGAAAATAATTTACCAAAAGCATCATATATCTACAGTTATCTTGAAATTCCGGATATCAATAAAACTTTAGTCGGATACAAGGACGAAACCATTGAAGTATATCAAAGTGAAAGCATGGAATTGCTTTATACATATAACATATATGGCTCAAGACTTGACTATCTGGGAAAGGTAAATGATTATTATATTGTTTGCATTGGTATGGAAGGATTATTATTCAATGAAAATGGTGAATTGTGCACTGTGATTAATAATTTAATTGGATTGACTACAGACAAATCCCGGGTTGTAATATACGGACGAGATGATGAGCTAAAAAGAGCATATTTTTCTCTGCCGGTTTATACCTTGGATGAAATTATGGAAAAGGCAGAGAAAAGGCTGGAGCAATAAGGATGAGTAGCTTACGGTAGGGAGGTGAGCGTGAGGATATGATACAAAAGAATTTAAGCTTTCATTATTGTGCTATTATCATATTGGTGATATTGCTTGTGGGTACCATCATGAGACGTATGATAAAGGGAAGGGTGAATCGCAGCTTTCTTTGTGTGGTTTCTGTTGCGTTGCTATCAACTATGCTGGATATATGGGCTGTAATGCTTGATAATCAGCACGGAACCGATATATTTGCGAAGAATGTCGCGCATATGAGCTATCTGATAGTGCATGGCTTTACGCTTCCTGCATGCATCTCATATATGCTTAATCTCACGGATACGGTACATATATTTAAGCAAAAGCGTATATTTGTTGCGCTTCTTCACGTACCTCTTACCGTATCTGTAATTATGGTGTTGTTAAATCCGGTTACACATAACATATTCTATCTGAACGATAGCTATGACTATACAAGAGGTAAATATTTCTTCGTGTTGTATACCTGTGCGTTAATATATCTGCTGCTGGGTATAATGATACTTTTTATCTCTAGAAGGATGATAAGAAAGAGGTACCTTCTGTCTCTTGGGGTGGTATATATATGTGAGATTGTTGCGGCGGTGATTCAGTCGCTGCATCCTGAACTGTTAGTTGAAATGTTTGGTATGGCAGCGGGACTTTTGTTTGTATCGCTGATGATTCAAAGACCTGAGGAGCTTATCGATATAGATACTCAGCTTTATAAGCTGAATGCATATATAGATATGCTGCATCGCTCATTTAGGAACAAAAAAAGATTTCGTATAATTATGGTTAATGTCACGAATTATTCGTCGATACGTGAGTTGATTGGATTTGACCAAAGCAAAAGGCTGATGAGGAAAATCGCTCAGTATTTGGAAGCACTAAACCGGGAGCAAAAGCTGGGGGCGGATCTTTATTATCTTGAGCGAGGAAAGTTCAGGCTTGTTGTAGATGAGAACTACTTTGGAAGAGTGAAGGATGTTGCAGCGCTGATAAATGAGCGCATGAAAGAAAGCATGGACATACATCAGATGTCCATAAATCTTGTTGCAAATATCTGTATATTGGATTGTCCGGATGATATATCTGACGTTGAAGCTCTGCTATCATTTGGAGATGTTCTGGATACGATAGCCTTTACGGGAGAGATTATGTGGGCCTCAGAGCAGCTTAACAATACACGCTTTGATATGATGCGAGAGATGGATTCGATTATAGAAAACGCACTTGCAAATAATCATTTTTCTGTGTATTATCAACCGATTTATTCTGTGAATGAAAAACGATTCCTGTCGGCTGAGGCTTTGATTAGGTTAAAGGATGAAAAGTATGGTTTCGTATCACCGGATTTATTCATACCGGTTGCCGAAAGAAGTGGAGCCATACATAAGATAGGAGATTTTGTTCTCGAGGAGGTTTGCCAATTTATATCAAGTGATGAATATAAAAAACTGGGTATTGATTATATAGAGGTTAATCTTTCGGTTGCACAGTGTATGCAGCCAAAGCTTGTGGAGCACATTATGAATATTCTGAATCGATATAAGGTCAGACCGGACCAGATTAATCTTGAGATTACAGAGACGGCGGCGACTATATCACAGCAGACTTTGCAGAATAATATCGAGAAGCTTACCTCGGCAGGCGTTCGTTTTTCGCTTGATGATTTCGGCACCGGATATTCGAATATGCAGAGGGTTGTATCGCTTCCGTTTGAGATTATCAAGCTGGATAAATCATTTACGGAAATATATGATAATCCGAAGCTGGCCATAGTGCTGACGAATACCATTCGCATGATAAAGGCTATGGATATGAAGATAGTGGTAGAGGGTGTTGAGACAGAGGAGATGGTTAAGCTTTTTGCCAAGCTTGAGTGCGAATACATACAGGGATATTTCTTTTCTAAGCCTATACCACGCGAGGATTTCACAAAATTTATACAAGCATCTATGTAATATACCGGATAAAAGTACTGGAGAATGTGACATGAAGAATAATATTATACTTATAGGAATGCCGGGGGCAGGAAAGAGTACTGTAGGGGTGCTTCTTGCAAAGGCGATTAATTATGAATTTTTAGATACCGATATAGTAATACAGAAGGAAAACGGGAAAAAACTCTATGAAATAATAAACGAAAAAGGGCTGGAGGAATTCCTTAAAATAGAAAATGAGACGTTGTCGCGAGTGGAGGCTTCAAACACTGTCATCGCAACAGGAGGAAGTGCAATCTTCGGAAATGAGGCTATGGAGCATCTGCGAGAGATTGGACACATCGTCTATATAAAGCTTAGCTGCGAGGAGATAATCAGAAGGGTAAATAATATCAAAACCCGCGGTATAGCTATGAAGAAGGGCAAGACCATGGAGGATGTGTACAGGGAGAGAGTTCCCTTGTATGAAAAGTATGCCGATATAATTGTGGATGGGGAAAATACCACGATAGAGGAAGCGGTAGAGAAGATAGCACGGATAAATTATAAGGAGCAAGAAAAGTTATGAAAGAATTACTGCAGTTTTTATTGGGAATAGTACTAACGATAATCGGTGTGATAATGTTTTTGCAGAATGTGGTGGTGAGCAGCTTTACATTGTTCTATCGCATGGGAAGGGTGAACGTAGGCGGCATACTGATTGTGCTTATAGTAGTGGCATTTATCGCATTTATAGTGAAAACGAATTTCTTAACCGGTCTGGTGCTTATTGGCTTGTGCCTGACCTTCTTCGTATGTTTGGTGATTTCGCTTAATGTGTCTATGAGATATATGAGCGGTATGGAGCTTGCACTTATCTTGGGTACAACCTGTGTTGGCTTGGGCTTTGTGATAAAGGGCTTGTTTGGCATAAGCAGGATTGAAAAGGAAGAAAAGAAACAAAATAAAAATTAATGGAGGAAATCTAAATGAATCAAAGAAGTAGCGCTGTATCTGCAGTGGCAACAATTTTACTGGGTGCTTTATTTATAATCAAGAGAGGCGGAGTTATCGGCTTAGCGATAACGGTTCTAGGAGTAAGCGTGCTTGTATTCGCACTTTTGGACTTCCTTGCGAAGCTCACAAATGCGGCGATTGTAAAGGGTGTAGTAGGCTTGTGTATTCTCGTATTCGGATGGATATTTGTAGACCTTGCCATATATATTCTGGCAGCAGGCATTATTCTTACGGGACTTCTCCAGATATCCTCTATAAAGCAATACAGCCCGGTCAATCTTGATACGAATGAGAAGCTGTTCATATATGCGAGACCGGTTATGATGGTAGTTGCCGGAGCCTGCCTCTTACTCAACAAAAACGGAACCATTGATTGGGTATTCGTACTGGTCGGAGCACTCCTTGTAATACAGGGTGTAATGTCATTTGCAAAATCATAGACCATTGGGGACGGGAAAAGTGGCTTTTTTCCTGTCCCCGGTGGCTTTTTTTGTTTTAAAATTTATGTAAAGAAAATAATAGTTATGCTATAATTTGATATAAGATTGACGTTATTTTTACGAAGGGAAAATGACGTAGTTTAAAATGTATTGTGTGTAACCAATGGGGACAGTAAAAAAGCCACTTTTCCCGTCCCCAATGGTTTGATAGAAAGGAGATAGAATGAGACAGACGGATAAATTAGCATTCAGAAAAAAGAAGATAAAGGATAAGGTGCAGGAGATTGAGGATCTGCTGACCGGGAGGGACAACAGTATACTTCCGTATGTTGTCGATGAAAACGGTAGATACAGTGAGAGCATGACGAGGTATTTTATAGGAAGATTGTTGGATGCGTTGGAGCAATACGGTAAGGAGACGGGATATTGGTCAGAGGGTAGCATGTCGGAGGTTATGAGGGAGTATATGGAATGCTTCCTGTATTGTGTAATCCGTTCAGCTGCTTCTGAGCTTGATTGGCTGGATGATACGGTATGGGATTTGCCGAAGCAGAGCTTCCGTACGTTCCTGGATGCTGCAGTAGATGTGACTTCAAAGGAGCAAAAAGCGTATATTTTATATGATGAATTGTATACGGGAGTATTTTGTCTGGAGGGCTTGTTCAAATACTGCGTTCCTATGTATGAGAAGCTTACGGGAGAGGACATAACAACTACAATTCCAAAGGAATGGCTTGATATAGTGAAGCCTATGCGTGAAGCGGATATTGAGTACATGCTTGAAGCGGCACAGGAAAATGAATTCGACTTTGAAGACCATGAATTATCAGAGGAGGAGGTCGCTAAAGAATACGAAGAGTATGTAAATAATATGTCACCGGAGGAGCGAAGAGAATACGATGAGATGACGGAATTATTGGATGAGGATCAGAAAAGAAGGGCGGAATCCGAGAAACGTTTCGTGGAGAATTTTCTACACAAGGATGAATTCATACAAAGCTTTCTAAGATACAGGGAGTTATATTTCAGTGATGAGAAATTGTATCAGAATATTACGAGGAAGCTGATAGAAGGCATGCTTGATATATATCTTGTGAAGACCAATATGTCATATCTTGCAAATGAAGAGGTGTTCGTGAGGTCATACATGCAGCTTGACAGGGCTATAAAGAATATCAGACATATGAAGGGACGTGATTAATATGGCTAGCATAAAGGAAGATTTCTATCGACTTATCGGCAATGATTATTATGAGCGTCAGGAAAAGTCATTTGTATATATGTATCTGAAGAAGGAAAAGGAGTCACATTTCAGAATACAGCTTAGATATTATACAGACCTTCTTATAGACGTAAGAGAAAACAGGATAAGGTTCGCGGCATTTTTATTGGAGAGCGCTGATAAGGATGTGCTGATACAGAAGAATATTAGGAAGCTTACCCGCCTTAATGATTTGCTGGAGGCGGTATTCGCCGGGTCTGACGCAGAAATGCCGGATGAAAATCTCAGAGAACAGATAGCGTTGGCGCTTAAGCTGCTTAGGCATAATCGGGTTGAGGATGTGGGTGCAGCTGTCATAGACGCCCTTGCCGGTGAGATGGAGACTATATACGACTACGACAAGGAGAGGCTGGATGTCTATATCGAGATTACTGAGAAGTTTCTGATATATAAGCAAGGTGGACTTGCCGGTGCAGAATATCTGACATATCTGATAGAGCTTGTGCTTAGTAAGAGCAAGATGAGTATAGGCAAGAAAATCAAGAAGGACCTTGCAGATTATGGCGCAGCAATATGCGGTGATGATACCTTCGACAGGCTTGTCAGCGAAAAGGCTATTATGTCGGAGCTTGCAAATGTGTTGAGGGCAAAGAAAAACGTCGTGGTTCCGTATGACATTTTATACGACATGACAGAAGACCTGAAGGATAAGATATTGAAACGCGATGTAGCCACACTTTTGTATGATGCGGGATATTCCGGAGATGCCGAAAAAAATTCCAGAACCCGAAAGAAGGATCGCTCGATGGATATGCTCGATGCATATTGTAGAAAAAATGGCATCAGCTTATTTGCGGCAGAACGAGGAAATGCTGCCTCGGATGCTGGTGACGAGGATGAGTATTATAAGTCTTGCGATAAGTTGATTGAAATGCTGAATGCAGAAAAGCGAAATGATGTATTTCTGCCGCTTATGGTGGATAATGTGTCGGGAGCGTCTGTCTGTATAATAGGAAAGGATTATTATCCGAGAAATTTTACTACCATAAATAAAAGCTGTGTATACGGTTATGTGAGATATAATGGCGTTGACCGGGATACAAGCATGGCATGCGAGATTGATATACAAAAATATGATATGCCGAGCATGCAGGAGGCTGTGCTGTGGCTTGATAAATATGTAATCGCTGATACCATAGAAGCATATCAGGATTACAACGGCGATATGCCGGAGGGCTGTCCGGTTATGTTTAGAAGCTTCTTTAGCAAGGCAGCAGAGGATGAAATCTGTGATGATGAATATGCAGATACAAAGCAGGAATTGGATGCAGAATACGAGATATATAAAGAAAAGGTTGAGAGGGTGAAAAATAGCCGTAAAAGTAACGGGTAAAAATATAATAGGCGTAGAATGTCCTTGTGAGCAAATGAAAAGAAGAATAAAAAAAGAAAAGGAGAATACGTCTATGAAGAATATGACAAAGAACATTTATAACCGTTACAAGAATTTATTGATCAGCTTGAGTGCCGGATATGGAAGGAGATATGTGGAGAATCCGGCCATAGATTTCAGAAACAGGGTACACAATGGTGAGTTAAACGACCTTAGTGATGAGGAGTATAATCAGGTATTGGATAGCATAAGGGAAGAGTCGAGAATATGGCTGGGAATGCCTAGATCCAATGTAGCAACGCTCGTTGCTGTAATGTTCGAGAATATCGACTTTACTGAGGATGACATAGATAAGCTTATGGATGTAATCTATGATGCGTATGCGAGAACCGATATGTCCGCTAAGCCGGATCTGTCCACACCGGGAAACCCAAATGAGAGAGTGCGCTTCGGTGCTGCTACAGGAATGGCTGAGTCAAAGGCGGATAAGTCCGCAAAGGCAAATGATGTACATAAGAATGAGCAGAAGGCAGAGCAGAACTATCCGTGGGATGATTTTGCAGAGGATGAGAGTGCCGGGGAGACCGTGAACGAGGTAGCGGGAGATTTCTCCACTCCGAAGAAGATATATGATTATCTGAATACATATGTATATGGACAGGACAAGGCGAAGAAGGAAGCCGCAATGCTTATGTGGAATCACATGAGGGGCAATAAGCGAAATATCGTTATGGCAGGACCTACCGGCTGCGGCAAGACAGAGATATTCAGAACCTTGTCCAACATCTATCCGAACATCGCAATATTTGATGCGACACAGTTCACCGGTGAGGGCTGGAAGGGAAGTGTCAAGCTCAAGGACATTTTCATCAATGCCCAGTGTGATGACCCGGAGCATATGATAGTTGTTCTTGATGAGGCAGATAAGATGCTTGAGTCGCAGATAAATAGCAATTCAAATGTAATATTGCAGAATGAGCTCTTGAAGATGATAGAGGGGGATGTTATAAGGGTGAAGACGGATGGACCTATGCCGGAGGAGCGCATATATGACACATCCAATATCAGCTTCGTATTCATGGGCTCGTTCGAGAATCTCATGAAGGGCAAGGGGCTAAATGAGAATAAGAACGGCATCGGGTTTACCGGCAGTGTCAAGGATATAGATGATACTGATATGTATGACAAGACTATTACTGTTGAGGACCTTATCGAGTATGCAAATATGCGACCTGAGATAGCAGGAAGAATCGACAGCATAGTACAGCTCGAGCTTCTCAAGGAGGAGGACTTCTACAGAATCCTCTGTAACAATAAGATCAGCCCGATTAAGAAGGCGGAGAGACAGTACAACATCAATGTGAAGATGAGCAATGTGGCAAAGCGCAATCTTGCCAGACTTGCGATGGAGAACAAGAGAGGCGTGCGTTTCTTGAATGGATACATTAGAAAGAATCTGGATGACCAGCTGTTTGCAAACTGTCAGAAGAAGAGCTATGTCATAGAGTAGAATCCCTGAAGTATTGTTTTGATGAATGCTGATAAATGTAGTATAATCAGCGTATGAAACAATAGACCGGTGGGGACAGTAAAAAAGCCACTTTTCCTGTCCCCAATGGCAAGGGGGATTTGATATGATAGACAGAGTAAGAATAGAAAAGGAAAGTGCCTTTGTCGGCAGGGAAAGCGGATTCCAGATGGAGTTTGATATGCGTGATGCCGAGGGGAGAAGGAATGGGATAAAGTATGCTTGTGCATTTTTTATCCCTCTTTTGCTTGGCGCAGGAGGGGGATATATAATAGGCCTTGCGCTGGGAAGCTGGATAGCGGGAACAGCCGTAGGCGGTACAATAGGTATATTGGCAACCATACTTACTATGGTGAATATGGCACTTAGTGACAGGGAAAAAAATGTAACGGACAACCTGGTTACATATTATGTGAATACACAGACGAACACCTTTGAGGTAAAGGATGCTTACGGCAGAGATGTGACCCAGTACTATGGCTGGAGAAGAGACTGGACTTCCCCGCACAGATATGCCGGTGATGCATTGATGAAATTCCATGTAAAAAAGATAACAGATTTCACCATAGAACAGCCTGAGCTGGTGGATGAGAATGCTGTACAAAGAGAAATAGATGAATTACGAGCGTTAAGACTGGTGATATGGGGCATCGTTGCCTGCTTTACCTTCATACCATTCATTCCCCTGATAATATTTGCACAGGGAGAGAAAAGGTATCCTGACACGAGTTATTTCAGAAAAGACGGAAGCTTTACCTATAAGGGCTTTGGTATAGCATGGTCTGTGATTTGCCTGCTTGCGGAAATAGCTGTGGTTGTGATACTTTCCTTGGTAGGATGATTTTCTTTACACTGATTTTAACCTATGATAATATGATTTTATACTTGGATGACAATGGAAAAATATGTATTTTGTTTTGCAAAAGAGAATGTGAGGGATGATTCATGAGCTACGAATACATTAATTATGAATATTGGAGAAAAGTGATTACCCGTGCGCAGATTGGTATGGCAATCTGTGTTTTTATCGTGGAAGCAATCGTTAATTCTATATTATATGCTACGAGATCCCAGGGCTATAATCCGGATACAATTGTTGAAAAGCTGATTCGTTATCAATTGATTACAACCCTGTGTAATGTTCTGCCTATCCTGCTTTCATGGTTTTTGTGCAAATATATTAAAGAAGACCAGGTGAGGAAATATGTACTAACCCTTGCCATGTCTTTGATTTGTCTTAATACTGCATTTTCACATTATCAGTTTGCACCGACATTTTTGACATTTATTATCCCTATTATGTTTACCATAATGTATGAAGATAAAAAAATGTGTAGAAATGTTACAATAGTTGTGATTGCTTTGCTGATAATACCGATTTGCGCCAGAGGCGGAGATGCCGGGTATAATACTGATATAGTACCGGAGGCTATTATATCGATATCTCTTCTGGTATTGATTAGCATTTTCTCAAACATGATTATCACGGTTCTGGTTAGCAGAAGATTAGAATTAAACAATGCATTGATTCAGGCTGAAAAGGTAAAATATATAGACGAACTCAATACAAAGAATAAGGAATTGGAAACCCTGGCATATGAGACATTCGAGGCAATCGCTAAGGCGGTGGATGTAAATGACCCTTATACCGCAGGACATTCCAGACGAGTTGCTCTGTATTCAAAAATGATTGCAGAATGTCTGGGATATTCGGAGGAGGAGCAGGAAGAGGTATACTGTGCAGGCTTGATTCATGATGTAGGCAAATTAGGCATAGACAATCGAATCATCAACAAACAGGGAAGGCTTACGGATGAGGAATATGAAGAAATCAAAAAACATCCGGTTATGGGTTATAAGATACTGAAGAAGATATCTATACGCGGCAATTTTGCATATGGGGCAAAATGGCACCACGAGAGAATAGACGGCAAAGGCTATCCCGATGGTTTAAGCGGCGATGAAATCCCTGAAATCGCCAGAATAATTGCAGTAGCAGATGCATACGACGCGATGACCAGCAAGAGATCCTATCGAGACATCATGCCGAAGGAAAAGGTACGCGAACAGCTTGAGCAGGGCAAGGGAACCCAGTTCGACGATAAAATCGCATCTCTCTTTTTGGAACTGATTTAAGCCGAGCCATTGGGGACAGGAAAAGTGG
>CAMALN010000017.1 GCA_945836565.1 uncultured Lachnospiraceae bacterium | reverse complement strand
TTTCCCGCTACGCGGGCCCCTCTCTAGGACATATCTTAGCCAACTCCCCCACTACGCGGGTCCCTCTCTAGGACATGAAAAACCCGGGCAGCTAATGTCCGGGCATTAATCTATCTAATATACATTAATTAAACATACTACTCTGCATATCCATTTGGATTCATGCTCTGCCATCTCCAAGAATCTGCACACATTTCATCGATATCATACTGTGCTTCCCAGCCAAGCTCCTTCTTCGCAAGAGAGGCATCCGAATAGCAGGTTGCAATATCTCCTGCACGTCTTGGCTTTATCTCATAAGGAATCTCATGTCCGCAGGCCTTCTCAAACGCCTTTACTACATCGAGTACGCTGTAGCCCTTTCCTGTTCCAAGGTTATATACCTTCACACCCGGCTTCTCCTTAATCTTATCTATAGCCCTTACATGGCCGATAGCAAGATCAACTACATGTATGTAATCTCTGACTCCTGTTCCATCCGGGGTATCATAATCATCGCCAAATACACCCAGACATTTAAGCTTACCGATAGCAACCTGAGCAACATATGGCAGGAGGTTATTTGGTATGCCCTTAGGATCCTCACCGATAAGTCCACTCTTGTGAGCACCAATCGGATTGAAATATCTAAGCAATACAACATTCCACTCAGTATCTGCTGTATGTAAATCAGTCAATATCTGCTCAAGCATATGCTTGGTCCAGCCATAAGGGTTGGTACATACGCCCTTTGGGCATTCCTCCGTGATAGGTATAAATGCCGGATCTCCATATACAGTGGCTGAAGAAGAGAAGATGATATTCTTGCATCCGTTTTCCCGCATCGCCTTACATAATATAAGAGTTCCTCCGATATTGTTCTCATAATACTCAAGCGGCTTTGCAACAGACTCTCCAACCGCCTTAAGACCCGCAAAATGAATAACCGCATCCGGCCTTTCATCTGCAAATATTTTGCTCATCGCCTCATAATCTCTTATATCAGAATTATAGAATTTTACTTCCTTACCGGTTATCTGCATTATTCTGTCTACAGCCTTCTCATTTGAGTTATAGAGATTATCAACTATAACAACCTCATAATCCTCGTTCAACAGCTCGACACAGGTATGACTTCCTATGTAACCTGCTCCGCCTGTTACTAAAATCTTCATGACATCACACCTCCCGGAAAATATAAATTATATCTAAATTTTCTTCTATAGCATACCCTTTTAGCTTCTGCTCCACAAGTAGCAGTATGCCTGTGTTCTGGCTGCAAATTTCTCCGTCTTAAGAAGCTTTTTCACTTCTTCCTTTGTATACCATCCTGCCTCGATTTCCTCAACCACAGATGTGCTTGGTTTGAATTCGCCTCTTGCTCTTCCAACTACGCACACATTGGTTTCATTGCTGAAGCCAACCGCACTGTAGCTTGTACCGATATAATCCTCGATACTGTAAAGCTCAAGACCGGTTTCCTCCATGAGTTCCCTGACTGCACTCTGCTCAGGCTCTTCTCCAGGATCAATAAGTCCCGCCGGGAAATTGTATACCCACTCACCTGGAGCAAGTCTGAACTCCCTGTTTATAAGTATTCTTTCACTACTCTCATCAGTAGCTATGATGACAACAGCATCAGCCACCTTGCCATGAAGCTTCTCAAAGCTGTCGATATCCGGATTTCTGCTTATCATCTCATAGTTCTTGATATTTCCGTCTTCGGTTTCATATTTTACATCATACCTTGTTATGAATTTCCCGGTATGACATCTCTTAATTCCAACAAATTTCATATTTTCTTTTTAGCTAGCCTGCTCTCACGTTCGATTTCATCTATCTTATCCTGCATCCTCTGCCTGATAAGATCCGACAACTCTCTCTTGTGTAGCTTGCCGTACTCCTCATACATTATCGGTGGAAGGAAATGTACCTGTGTAACTACCCTTTCAAAGGTGTTCTTATCCATAGCCTTCCATGAATCATATATCACAACCGGCACTATAGGCTTCTTCGCCTTCAAAGCACTCATGAAGCAACCCGTCTTAAATTCCTGAAGGTTATTTCTATTATCTGTATAACCGCCCTCAGGGAATATCAGATATCTCTTACCGGCCTTTACATCCTCTGCAATCTCATTTAGCACCTTAATCTGCTGCCTAGGGTCGGTGAAGCTTATCGTTTTACCATCCAAAAGCCCGCATACCTGTCTCGCAAGAATTCTATTCGCCGAATGCTCCTCCCATAGCACTGAGCAATTATGTGGCATCGACAGGAATATTCCCAAAGCATCATATTTGCCCTGATGATTCGAATACATTATATATCCCTCATCACAAGGCAGATTCTCTGTTCCGTATACCTTTGTCTTACATCTTGCCCTGCGGCGCATATGGTCAACTATGTATCTGACCATCTTCCATCTTTTTTGTACATCATATTTTTCTTTGTGCTTTATCATATAATTTGCAAGCGGAACAACCCTTCCGACAAAAAACGGACTGGAAAGCACTACAAATTTATATCTCAACTGCTTCATAATATCTAAATCCCAATATTTCTCAATTCAATTTCCCGGGTCTTTTATTAATAACCTATTTTGTAGCTATGACGATTAAATCATCTTTCGCTTTCTTAAAACAATCCAAACAACTACGCATATAACCAAAATGATACCGCATATTATAGCAAAGCCATATGGCGTACTTGAAAGCGGCATCCACTTTCCGCTTACATTCATACCATATATACCGGATATAATCGTAGGAATAGCCATTACGATAGTAATAGCTGCTAAATATTTCATGATGTTATTCAAGCGGTTATCGATAACCGTTGACATCAGTTCTCTGGTTCCCTTTATAATATCCCTATATATCTGGGTCATCTCGATAGCCTGCTGATTCTCGACAACCACATCATCCAGAAGCTCTCTGTCTTCCTCATACTTCTTGATACCACTGTATCTTGTCAGCCTGTCAACAACCATTCTGTTTGCACGAAGTGAAGTATCAAAGTATACAAGGTTTGACTCCATCTCGTGAAGTGTGATAATCTCAGACTCCTCTGTGGTATCGCTGATTTTTTCTTCAATCTCAAGTCTCTTTCTGTCTATGACCCTAAGGTACGACTGATACAGCAAGCTGGTTCTAAAAAGTATCTGATACGTGAATCTCACGTGCTTCTTGGTAGAGAAATCTCTCGGTTTATTCAATATAAAATGCTTTATAACCGGTGACTCCTTCGAGCATATGGTTATAATCGCATCATCTGTCCATATTATGCCAAGCGGTATAGTGGTATATGCCTCCTGGTTGTGACGAATCTCAACAGTCGGAATATCGAAGATTATCTGCACGTAACCTTCATTTGGGTCAACACGTGAAGACTCTTCTTCATCGAGCGCAGCCCTTACATCCGCAAGGTCTATTCCATAATTGTTTGAGATAAGCTGGGTTTCCTCCAGCGTAGGGGAGACAAGATTTACCCACATTCCAGCCATATTTTCAGATATCTCTCTCAGATTTCCGTTTTCGGTGATGTAATTTGTAATCATCGTTGTCCCTCCTTATAAATATTACGGAATAATTCCGCTAACACTTTATTCTAACACATATTTCAGTTTTTGTGAACAGTTTATAGCTCATCCAATCATCCAATCAACTCTCCAATTAACTGTTCAGAATTTTCATCCTAAGCTTACAACACATATGTAAAGAATAAATAAAAGGCATCTTACATATATGTAAAATGCCTTGTGTTACTCTAGTTTTTATGATACTTTCTGTCCTCTTCCTCGTATTTTGGCTCGCAGGTTAGCTGAATACCTATTCTCTTAAGTATCTGTTCATCTACCGAGGAAAGTAAGACTGTCGAATGCGCCTCACAGCCCTTAAGCTTTGAGAGCTGCTCCATAGCAAGCTTAGCCATCTCATTTGAGGCTGCTGTAGTAGAAAGCGCTATAAGTATCTCATCTGTATGAAGTCTCGGATTCTTGCTTCCGAGATAATCTGTCTTCAGACTCTGTATAGGCTCTATAGCTTCCGGAGACACAAGCTTTATCTCATGCGGTATGCCTGCTAATACCTTTAAGGCATTTAGTAGTGCAGCAGCCGATGCCCCGAGCAAATCCCCGGTCTTACCTGTAACGATTGTACCATCATGAAGCTCTATGCCCATAGCAGGATGCTCTGTCTCCTTCTCTCTTTCAAGAGCCGCCAAAGCAACCTTTCTGTCTTCAATGGTAATTCCTGCCTGTCTAAGCAAAAGCTCAAGCTTACTTTTATCATCCTTGGTTTTTCCGTATCTTTTTTTCTCACAAAGGCAATTATAATATCTTCTGATAATCTCCTGATTAGATGCCTGTCGGCATATCTCATCATCGACTATACAGTTACCGGCCATATTTACACCCATATCCGTAGGCGACTTATACGGACTCTCTCCCGTGATAAGCTCAAACATAGCTGACACTACCGGGAATATCTCTATATCTCTGTTGTAATTTACCGTTGTCTCCCCATAAGCCTCGAGGTGGAACGGATCAATCATATTTACATCATTCAAATCTGTCGTAGCAGCCTCGTAAGCAAGGTTCACAGGATGCTTGAGAGGAAGATTCCATATAGGGAAGGTCTCGAACTTCGCATATCCGGCCTTGATACCTCTCTTATACTCATGATAGAGCTGCGATAAGCAGGTCGCCATCTTTCCGCTTCCCGGCCCGGGTGCTGTGATAACAACCAACGGTCTGGTGGTCTCTATATATTCATTCCTTCCGTAGCCATCGTCGCTTACTATCTTCGCGACATCACTTGGATATCCGGGTATCTTATAATGCTTATAGGACTTTATGCCAAGCGATGACAGCTTCTGCTGGAACATATCTGCCGCTGCTTGTCCGGCGTATTTGGTTAAGCATACACTTCCTACGAATAAACCGATTGCCTGAAACTCATCTATAAGCCTAAGCACATCCATATCGTAGGTTATACCGTAATCGGCTCTAACCTTATTTGCCTCTATGTCTTCAGCGCTTATTACTATAACCACCTCAGCCTGGTCCTTAAGCTGTAAAAGCATCTGTAGCTTTGAATCCGGCTTGAAGCCCGGCAAAACTCTGGATGCATGATAATCATCGAAAAGCTTTCCTCCGAACTCGAGATAAAGCTTGTTATCAAACTTCGCTATCCTTTCCCTGATATGCTCCGACTGCATTTTCAGGTATTTTTCATTATCGAACCCTACTTTCATCTGTAATCCTCCATTTTTATCACCATTATGCACATTCTAGCACATAAAATCAGCTACTTCAATGCCTCCCCAAGCACCTTTAAATTTTCTTCCATATCACCAATATAAGTTTCACCTGCCTCGATATCAGATTTTGTAACTGACTGTATCGAATCCAGTGTGAGAATACCTGCCGACTTGTTACTTGAACTGTCAATAATGGTCTGAGCCAATCTTCCGTCAGAGCCATCTATAATAAGCACGTAATTAAGCTTTAGCTCATCGACCTTCTGAGCCAAAAAAGTAACCGTGTCTATGCTGGCTTCAGTCTCGGCACTACAACCTACAAAGGCCGCATAATACTTAAGTCCATAATCCTCTGTCAGATATACAAATGGGAATCTGTCACCAAAAAGAATAGTATCTCTGCCTGACGTAGTAACCATTTCCTCATATTTCTTATCCAATTCGTCTAATCTTTGCTTATAATTTGAAGCATTTTCCTCATATACAGAAGCATGCTCCGGGTCTATATCCGACATCTCAGTCTTCAAAGCATCTACGAGATATGAAGCATTTTTTAGAGAAAGCCAGATATGCTCATCATATTCTATCTCCTCTGTTTCCTCATGCTCCTCTTCCTGCATACCCTCTACTACAGTTTCCTCCTTAACCCGGCTTCCGAGTGCCTCAAGCAGATTCACTACTCTCATATCATCGTTGTCTGCCTGCTTTATAACATCATTTACCCAGGCATCCGACTCTCCGCCCACATATATGAGCAAATCACATTCAGACATCATGATAATATCGTCGGCTGTCGGCTGATAGCTGTGTATATCCACGCCGTTATCTATAAGAAGCTTCAAATCCACGCAGTCCTCATGTCCCTTTGTGATTTCCCGCATCCAGTCATACTGCGGAAATGTAGTACATACAACACTTATCTTGCCATCCTTGGATGTATCTAAGCCGGTGTTCTTACCACAGCCTGCAAATATAAGTGAAAAAATGACCAGCATTATGGCAATAAGTGATTTTTTCTCCATATCTACCTCCTGACGCCGCTATAATCTCTTGCGCCATATATATCTGTACCGATTCTAATCATAGTTGAGCCTTCAAGTATAGCATTTTCAAGGTCCGAGCTCATACCCATGGATAAAATCTCCATGCTCACGTTATCATAATGTTCTTCCTTTGCTTTCTCAAAAAGCTTTCTGGTTGCCTCAAAATATCTTCTGCTTTCTGCATCATCCGTGGTATACGGCGGTATCGACATAAGTCCCTTTACACGTATATGCTTCTGTGCAGCCGCAAGCTCAAGCAGGTACTTGAATTCATCTGCTGCCATACCGGTCTTGCTCGCCTCTGCTCCTATATTTACCTCAAGCAGAATATCCTGTAGCATATCACGCTTTGCAGCCCCGGCTTCCAGTGCAAGCAAAAGTCTCTCGCTATCCACACTCTGCACCAGGTCAGCCCTGCCAAGCACGTATTTTATCTTGTTGGTCTGAAGATGTCCTATGAGATGTCCCTTCTTACCAAGATACGCTCCTGCATCAACCTTCTCCACCAGCTCCTGAACGTGATTTTCTCCGAACAAATCTATATCAAGCTCGGCACTTGCCTTAACCTCTTCAACCGTTCTCGTCTTACAGGCTGCGAGCAAAAGCACGTCTCCTTCCCTTCGTCCGGCCTTTGCTATCGCCGAAGCCATCCTCTGCCTTATCTTATCCACATTTTCTCTCATATATGTATAATCCGACATATCACTGCATCTCCTTTATAATGTGTTCATTTTATATATTTTATGTATTCGCCGGGGCAGGCATATCCCACCCTGACATCATCTCATCCAAAATAGCTCATAAGCTGTGCTACCACAAGCCCGCCGCCTGTACCGACCACATAGCCAAGCAGTGCCATAATTATACCCACGGGAACAAGCGCTGACGAATAGGTTCCTGCAAGAACCGGTGCCGTCGCCGTACCACCGATATTTGCAAGCGATGCAACACAGCAGGTAAAAAGGTCTATCTTCAAAAGCTTCGCCAATATTACCATTATCAATACGTGAATCAAAAGGATTACAAGCCCGGCCACAAGCCACACGTGAGCCTTTCCTATACTTGACAGGTCGGCCCTGGACGCTATAAGGGCGATGACAATATACAGCATGGCATTTGACACTTCCTCCGTACCCTTAAGCTTTCCAAAGGGTGTGAGTGCGAACAAAACACCCAATGCGGTTACTATGAGGACAGTCCATGTTGTCTTGTCGAAGAAGCCAAGTCTGCTGTTTATGATAACACCCAGCTCATGACTAATTGCCGACACGAGCAGTCCGGCACCGAGAAGAATCAGTATATTCTGCCATACGAGAGGCTTTGTATTTGCCCTCGCCTCTTCCTCAAGACTTGCACCTACGCTGTCTATAATGGATGTATCCGCCTTTGTCCATCTGTTAAACCTCTCGTGATGCCCTATAGCCCACAGCAAAAACATAACATAGATTGTAGCACAAATTGAATCAAGTACAAGTGCATATGCCATAGTTGCTTCATCTACATCTAAAGCGGCCTGTATGGCAAGCATATTTCCGCCGCCACCCATCCAGCTTCCGCACAATGCACCAAGTGCCTTCCACGATTCCTCGCCCATAGCATTGTGGAATATAGCATATGATAGCACAAATCCAAGACCAATGGAAAAGGTTGCCGTAAAAAATCCTATAAGCATCTTAGGCCCAAGCTTTATAATCTTCTTCAAATCGCATCGTAAAAGCATGACAAAAAGCATACCATATAATATAGGATTCTTAACGGATGTATATGCCGCCGCAGTAGTCTCCAGATCCCACAGCCTGATTGTGCAAAGCACCATAAGTCCAAGATAAATAAGAACTATAGGAGGTGCAAAATCAAAGAATTTGCGGGCAACACGACCTTTAAATATCCTAGGCAGACATACCAGGATGCCCGCTATAAATATAAGGGCAGCTATATACATAAAGCCGTCTTTTATCATGAATATTTTACTCCTTTAATTACATGCGGGAAAGCACACCCTTTATATATTCCCAGGTTCTGCCCACTGACGCGACATCTAACATCTCCTCAGGCGTATGAACTCCTGTCATATCAGGGCCTATCGAAACCATATCCATATCAGGCACCTTTCCTGCAAATATTCCACATTCCAGACCGGCATGTATAGCTGTAACCTCCGGCTTTCTCCCATATTGCTTTTCAAATTCGTCTATCATTAGTTCTCTAAGAGCTGAATTCCGCCTATACTCCCATGCAGGATAATCCGACTCGGTAACGACATCTCCACCTGCAAATTCTATGAAGTCTCTTACCTTATCAAGAAGTATTTCCTTTCCGTCAGTTGTGTTACTTCTAATGAGAGTTCTAAATGTAACGTGATCTGCATGAACATTTACTATACCGAGATTAAGTGAACACTGTACCAGACCTGCAACCTCAGTATTCATACGTTCCACTCCATTTGGTATATGGCTTAACACATATATAACTCTTCTGCTTCCGATTCTATCCATAACAGCTTCCGGAAGTGTTGTCTTTTCAAGTTTTATAGTTAGCCCCGGCTCAACTATGGACAGCTCGTCACATATTAGTCTCTTGTATCTGTCAAATTCCTGTTCAGCTATATTTGCCTCATCCTTTGGAACACAGAATACCGCTGAAGCAGACTTTGGAATCACATTATCCTTTCCACCGCCTGATATATCTGCCAAACAGAGACTGCTTTTTTTCTCTATATCAGTAAGGAGCGAACCAAGCACAAGAAATGCATTTTCTCTGTTCTTATCGATTTCCATACCTGAATGTCCCCCCTGAAGACCACAAACGCTTACTTCATATGCACAGTATTCCGTCGGAGATGGTTTTTGTTGCTCAAAAGGTATCCGGCAGCAAGCCCTCACGCCTCCCGCGCAGCTCACACATATGAAGCCCTCCTCCTCAGAATCAATATTGATAAGCCTTCTTGAATTTAACTTGGAGAAATCAAGTCCTCTCGCACCAAACATACCGGTTTCCTCATCACTGGTGAATACCGCTTCTATCGGCGGGTGCGGTATATCATCACTTGCAAGCAGGGCAAGTATATAGGCAACAGCTATTCCGTCATCGCCGCCTAAGGTTGTGCCCTTAGCCCACACCTTTTTTCCGTCGGTACGAACAGTGATTGCCTCGTGCTCCATATCAAGCACAAGCCCAGGCTCCTTCTCGCATACCATATCGAGATGCCCCTGCAGTATCACCGGTTCTCTGTCCTCGTATCCGGCTGTAGCCGGTGCGTATATAACAACATTGTTATACTCATCCTTTATCGCCTCTAAACCCTGTTCCTCAGCAAATTCCATACAATACCTTGCTATCCTCGCTGTGTTGCCCGACCCCCTCGGAACAGAAGAAATAATATTAAAATACTGAAAAACCTCTCCAGGCTGCAACTCTGAAACTAACATACATCCTCCTTAGTGCCAGTGGGGACGGGAAAAGTGGCTTTTTTGCTGTCCCCACTGGCTCATTTCATTTGCATATATTCTATATTATTCTATATGTTTAATCAAGCAGGCAAAGGACATTGATGCCTCTGTACTTATTCTAACCAAAATAATAAATATAATACAAAAAAAGCCAAAGGGGACAGCAAAAAAGCCACTTTTCCCGTCCCCACTGGCTCTATTCTCTGTTTTTAAGTGCTTCACTCATAGGTATGCTCTTGACCTTTTTGATGTGAAATGCATTTATCGCGAAGTATGCTGCTATACCTATAAGAATTATGGCTGCATAAACCCAGCCCGGCAGGTAGAACGGCATGTAGCCTTCAACCATGCTAGACACATATACCATAGTGTATTTAAAGCACCATACCTCTATAGGTATACATACAACCAAGGATGCCAGAACCGTTATGGTTGTGGCTCGTAGGTACAGCCTGCTTATCTCATTATTCTCATAACCAAACACCTTCATAAATGAAATCGATAGCGCATTCTTCTCAATTACCGTCTTCGTCAGGATGTGCATAAGTATCATATATATCGCTACCGAGAATATGTTTAATATGAATATTACTCCCCTGAAGGATTCCATAAGCTGCTTGATGCTTCCTATCATATCGGCTCTGGTAATATATTTGGCGATGAGATGCTCATCTATATCAAGCTTTTCATTTGACAGGTATGAATTAAAATTGCCCTTCTCATATCCCAGCAGCTCATTAAGGTTCTCAAGCTTCATAAATGCTGTGAGACTTCCCTTATAATCATACACATCAACTACCTTCAGCGTGTAAGTCTTCTCATAATAATCATCCTTAAATTCCAGTATATCTCCGGCCTTTGCTCCAAGCTTGTCAGCCAATGGCTTCGAGATAACTATTTCATCCGTATTATCAGGCAGCTTTAAGCCATCGAAGAATTCCGTATCATCCGAAACACCCATAAAGCTTACATCCATATCGGTTTTACCGAATGCGTACCATGTCTTCAAGCTGTATGTCTGCAGCTTTTCTCCTCCTTCTGCCGGGACAGGTGCCTTCAAAATGTACTGATATTCATAGGTAAGTGAATCATCAATCTCATCTACATAATGGTCAACAAGAGGATTCAGTCCTATACCAAACATCAGAAGGAAACTCGAAATGAATATTCCTACAAACAGTATGATGTAATTAATCTTATTTTGTATAAGCACTCTGAGCCTGAACCTCGCCATGAAGGAAATATCCGGAAGCTTTACTGCATGCTTTTGTCTCTTCTTACTCAGGTCCTTTCTAAGGAATTTGAGCGGTGACAATGACAGCTTTCTCCACAGCATAAAAAGGTTTATCAGTATCATTATGACTACAGGGAAAATCGTCGTCATAACAAACGCCTTCATATTAAATCTAAGCTGAAGCGGAGCTATGGAATATGAACCATAATACATATTTTTGAATGGTTCTATCATAGCCGTATAGCCAAGAGTATTTCCTATAACCGAGCTAAGCAGTGCAACGATAATCGTAGGCGAAAGATAATGCCATATAACCTCTGCCTTGGTATATCCCATCGACCTTAACGTGCCGATTATAGTTGCCTCCGACTCTATAGTATTTGCGGTAAGTATGGCAAATACAAATGCTACGACCATAATCAGGAGATATATAAATACCTGCATAACAGGGCCATCCTTGCCCATATCCTCCCTTAACAGATTGATACACTGATTCGTCTCTTTGGTGAGATACGATTGTATAACACTTCCATTTTTTACAAGTGTCTGCTGAATATATTCTATCTTCTCACGTTCTGCTGACTTTTCCAATTCTCGGTCTACAAAACGGTACGAATATCTGTATGTATGCACATCCTCTGCAAATCTCTCAAAACCCGCATGATTTACTACAGCTACACCAAAGCCCTTTACATCCATTACCAGATCCTGATTGCTTTTGAACAGTGCATTGTAATCCGGAAGTGCAATCAATGCTGTGACGATAAACCTTTGATTCCTACACTCAACCTCATCGCCGATACCTATATTATGATTCTTGGCAAAGAGACGGTCTATCGCTATCTCATCATCCTTCTGCGGCAATTCTCCCTCAAATGTAGACGGAAGATTCATCTCATCCCTCTCGTCAAAAACCACTAACTTTACATCACCATCAAAATCATTTATGGATATGTAGAAATTTTCATCTATGTCTACTCCGTTTGATTCTATCAAAACGATAGCCTCGTCGGTTACCGGAAGCATAGTTTCAAATTGTCCATCCTCGAGCAGACAATCACGGTCATTATTGTCCAATGTGTACTGTACACTGTCCATAACAGCCATAAATGATGAACCGAGGGCTATTATCGACACCAGTATCAGAAATATGCCAATATATTTTCCCGCATCCTTCTTAAAGATTCGGGGAATTCTTTTATTCAGTGGATTTCTCATCACAGACCTCCTACCATTCCAGCTCACTTGCAGAAACTACGATATCATTTGTGTAATCACTTACTATCCTTCCGTCCCTAAGCTTAAGCACACGATGCGCCATATCCTTTATGGCATTATTGTGAGTTACAATAATTATTGTATTGTGATATTTCTTATTCACTACCTCGATAAGCGACAGTATCTCCTTCGAAGTCTGATAATCAAGAGCTCCGGTAGGCTCATCGCAAAGCAATATCGAAGGATTCTTCACAAGCGCCCTTCCGATAGCACATCTTTGCTGCTGACCACCGGAAAGCTGCGAAGGAAGCTTATCCTTATGCTCGTAAAGCCCAAGTGTCTTAAGAAGCTCATCTATATCAAGCGGCTTCTTGCTCAAGTATGCGCACACCTCTATATTCTCCTTCACTGTGAGATTCGGAACCAGATTATAGAACTGAAATACAAAGCCCAGATGATTTCTCCTGTACTGAGTAAGCTCCTTCTCACCCATAGTCGAAGTACAGTCATCACCTATGTCGATGCAGCCCTCATCTGCCGATTCTATACCACCTATAATATTTAGCAGTGTGGATTTACCCGAACCGGATGGCCCGAGAAGTACACATATCTCTCCAGCCTTAACCTCACACTCTACGCCCTTAAGCACCTCTACGCGACTCTCTCCTTCGCCATAAAACTTATGCAAATCGTGAATTTTAAGATTCATATTAACCTCCCTCTTGACAGCCAGTGGGGACGAGAAAAGTGGCTCTTTTACTGTCCCTATTGGTTTATTTTTATATATGAACAATTATTCATATGTTATTTGAATTATAGCACATATGCTAACGATGTCAAGCATATTTTATATAAAGACATAACAAAAATAGCTATGGACTTTATTAATCCATAGCTATTTCAATTATGGGATATTCATCCCGGAAAAAAGGGGGAGATTTATATATATTTATCCCTCAATGGAGATGTAATGATTCTCCTGTTGAGGAAGCTTTGGCGCTGATTTCGGGATAGACAGCTTCAATATACCATGCTTAAACTCTGCCTTGATATCCTCCTGCTTAACTCCTTCTCCTACATAGAAGCTACGCTGGCAGGCACCTGAATACCTCTCACGTCTTATATACTTTCCACTATCCTCATCCTTCTCATCCATATCTATGCCCTTTGCAGCTGAAATGGTAAGATATCCATCCTTTAGCTGTGCACTTACCTCTTCCTTCTTGAAACCTGGTAAATCTACAACCATCTCATATTCGTTGCCCTTTTCCTTGATATCTACCTTCATCATATTCTTCGCATGTCTGCCATACAGCTTCTTGTTCATCTGCTGCTCAAGCTTATCAAAGTCTGAGAAGGTCGGCATATCAGTAAACTCCGGGAATCCAAACAAATCATCAAACAAACTTTCTCCAAAAACACTAGGCATCAACATAACAATCACTCCTTTTTTAATACATATTCTGCTGTTTCCTTGTCTTTTGGAACCAGGATGTTTCGGGAACCTTTTTTGTTCCTTTCCTTTGTTCTAAGTATGTTATACTCCTAATTATTAGCACTGTCAATAGGTGAGTGCTAATAATTTTGTGAAGTTTCTGTGAAATGTTGTTTTGTCATTTTTAATACTATCTTACTGACTTTAATATATATATTTTTTATTTCATTTCGGTTTTTATTCAACTTTTCATATTTTTCAATTCACTTT
>CAMALN010000016.1 GCA_945836565.1 uncultured Lachnospiraceae bacterium | reverse complement strand
AGAAGACGTTACCGAAGCGGCTGATATTCCTGAAATAGACGATGTAACAGAGCCGGTTGAATCGTCGGAGGATGCTTCCTTACAGGATGAGCCACAGTCAGCTCGGCAGCTTGAGCCGCAAAATGAAGAGATGACAGAGCTTGTCGCAGAGAAGGACGACAGAAAATACACAGATGATGAAATTGAGGAGATGGACTCAAGACGTATGGCTCACGTCATAATGAATGATGAGAGCAGAACCGATCAGAAGCTTTTAAGCGAGTTATTCGGTGAGGATGAGTACTCCATGAAGCAAAAGCGTAAGGAGCAGAAGAAGGCTGAGAAGCTTGCGAGAAGACAGGCAACGGGAGATACCAAGGGCGTCAGATTCATAGGAATACTGTCTATTCTTATGGCACTTGCAGGTGTTGCCCTTGTGCTGGTGACGATATATTTCCTTATGGTTGCACCGACGTACAATAAGACGGATTACCTTTCGCACAGCGTGAGCTTTGCGGATAGTGCCACACTTTCAGATGCGGATTATACGCAGGTGAAGGAGGGCTATTATGTGCCGGAGGCTACAGGCAGTGATGCGCAGCTTGCCTCGGACACGGATGCTATGCAGGGAGGTGAGGCAAATGAATAAAAAGTGGAGAGTAGTTATAATTACTTCGATGATTATTCTTGTGCTTGAAATAGCCGGCTCACTGTTCTTCCTGTTCCCGTATTACAGACTTCAGAGAGTGTTCAACAGCATAGATAAGGGTCAGTGGACAGAAACTCTTGACTATTATAATGCGCTGAACGATTCACAGAAGGAGACGGCTCTTTCGTATCTGGACGGATATGGAGCATATCTGAGTGAGAGATATGCAAATGGCGAGATTAGCTATATCCAGGTGGCAGCCTCATTTGATGCGATAAACAGCATAACTGAGACAACGGAGATATTCGACAAGTACACGCCGGCTATCGACAGAAATGAATACGTGAAGCTTATTCAGAAGCTTTTTGAGGCGAATGTTGCGAAGAATACAGAGCTTAAGTATTCGACCATAGCCGAGATTGGTGATATACAGAAGAGAATTCCGTCAGATACACGTGAGGGAATTTTGGTAGAGATGCTGAACAAGAAGCTTGACCAGTTCGTGGATGGCATACTTAGCTATGATGATATGAATATATTTGTCGAGCTGGTAAAGGGTAATTCGATAAATAAGGCATATGAATATGCTATTACAGTACAGCTGTATGCACAGAATATCGTGTCATACAGGGAGACCTATACAGAGATAGAGGAGCTTATATCGAGACAGAAATATATCGAGGCTATAGAACTGATAGATAACACAAATGTTTATGACTTTGACGAAGAATATTTCGCAATGTATCAGGCCGCCAGAGCGGATGCATATGAGACGGGAAAGGCTTATTATACAGAGCTTTTGCAAAGCTATATAAGCTCAGATGACCTGGACAACTCCATTGCTCTTATGGCAAGTCTTGAAGCCGTATATGGCGATGACTTAGACATTAGCTCTGCCAAGGATGCCCTTATGGATGACTGGCAGGTGGCATGCATCGAGCGTGTGGAGAATTGGGAGGATTATCTCAAGTCTAAGCTTATGCAAAGTGATACAGGCAAATACATTCTCGACAATGAGTATGATAACCTGAGACCTGATAGTATAGAGCTGTATGATATCAATGAGGACGGCTATCCTGAGCTTTTGATGTTCAACAGTGGAAGACTTGAGGATGATTATCTCGGAACCTTTGTGTTTGGATATGATGGAAATGAATACGTATATATGAATTATGTCAATATCATAACCTTTGGTATAAGCGACAATATCCTTGCATTTCCTATATGCTTCGGCAGGGAGCCGGGAGAAGAGGTGTGTATATACAACTATGACGGACAGAGCCTTACAGCAGGCAAGAGTGCACAGAAATTCGGGGATACCTGCTATGTAGACGGAGCGGAGGTAAACAGCCTGGATTATCTGTCAGCACAGACTGAGATTATGCTCAATCAGGATGCCAAGAGAGTACAGAATTCCGGTTATGTAAGCATGAGCGAGTATAAGAAATACATCATAGGATATGAGAATGAATTCACACCGGCGGAAACAACTGACAGTGAAGCCGATGATGCTGGTGAAGAAAATACTGACGAACAATAGTTTTGGAACAGTATTTATAGTATAGATAAAAAACAGGAGGAAGGATACATGATTAAACTTTATGAAACAGGAGCGTATCTCTTAAACGGACAGGAGCTTGTAGCTGATGATGCTGATTCGGCAGCAGTGCTTGCAGCTAAGGGTATAACAGCTGATAAGGCTGAGGCTGGTAAGCAGACTATGGCTTATTCTATCCTTGAGAAGCACAATACCTCAGATAATATGGAGCAGCTTAAGATTAGATTTGACAAGATGACATCGCACGATATCACCTTTGTAGGTATTATCCAGACAGCGAGAGCATCCGGACTTAAGGAGTTCCCTGTTCCGTATGTACTTACAAACTGCCACAATTCGCTTTGTGCAGTAGGCGGCACCATAAATGAGGATGACCACATGTTTGGACTGTCCTGTGCAAAGAAGTATGGTGGAGTGTATGTTCCTCCTCATCAGGCGGTTATTCACCAGTATGCGAGAGAGATGCTTGCTGAGTGTGGTGCCATGATACTCGGCTCAGACAGCCATACACGTTATGGTGCACTTGGCACCATGGCTATCGGTGAAGGCGGCGGAGAGCTTGCAAAGCAGCTTTTGAAGAGAACCTACGATGTAGCCAGACCGGGAGTTGTAGCTATCTACCTTGACGGTGAGGTTGCTAAGGGTGTGGGTCCTCAGGACGTTGCACTTGCAATTATAGGAGCAACCTTCAATTGCGGTTATGTTAAGAATAAGGTTATGGAGTTCGTTGGTCCTGGTGTTGATAAGCTTTCTGCTGATTTCAGAATCGGAATCGATGTTATGACTACGGAGACAACCTGTCTGTCATCTATCTGGAAGACAGATGATGAGATAAAGAATTGGTATGAGACACATTACAGACCGGAGTGCTACAAGGAGATGAATCCGGGTGCGGTTGCATACTATGACGGCGTAGTATATGTTAACCTTTCAGAGATTAAGCCTATGATAGCTATGCCGTTCCATCCAAGCAATGTATATACTATCGAGGAGCTCAATGCAAATCTTATGGATATTCTCGATGATTGCGAGAAGAGAGCTTTAGTTTCTCTTGATGGAAAGGTTGATTTCACACTCAAGAACAAGGTGAGAGACGGAAGACTTTATGTGGATCAGGGTATCATAGCAGGCTGCGCAGGTGGTGGCTTCGAGAATATCTGTCAGGCAGCAGACCTTATCAGAGGAAGATACATCGGTGCAGATGAATTTACGCTCTCTGTATATCCTGCTTCTACACCTATATATATGGAGCTTGCTAAAAATGGTGTACTTGCAGATTTGATTGGAACAGGTGCTATCGTTAAGACTGCATTCTGCGGTCCTTGCTTTGGTGCCGGCGATACTCCTGCAAACAATGCATTTAGCATAAGACATTCAACCAGAAACTTCCCGAACAGAGAGGGCTCAAAGATTCAGAACGGACAGATATCTTCGGTTGCACTTATGGATGCACGTTCTATAGCAGCCACAGCGGCAAATAAGGGTTACCTTACAGCTGCTACGGATATGGATGTTCAGTACAAGGGACAGAAGTATTTCTTCGACAGAAGCATCTACGATAACAGAGTATATGACGGCGTTGGCAAGGCTGATCCGACAGTAGAGATAAAGTTTGGACCAAACATTAAGGACTGGCCGGAAATGGTTGCCCTTACAGAGAATCTTATGCTTAAGGTTGCATCGGTTATAAATGATCCTGTTACAACTACAGATGAGCTTATCCCTTCGGGAGAGACCTCATCATTCAGATCGAATCCGCTTGGACTTGCAGAGTTCACCTTGTCACGTAAGGATCCTGAGTATGTGGGCAGAGCAAAGGCTGTACAGAAGCTGGAGAGAATTCGTGAGGCCGGCGAATGTATGGGAGAGGCAGATGCTTCTATGAAGGAGGCTATGCACAAGGTTAAGGAGATGTTCCCGGATGTATGCGGCAAGAATACAGGTGTCGGAAGCACTATATACGCAGTTAAGCCGGGTGACGGTTCAGCGAGAGAGCAGGCTGCTTCATGCCAGAAGGTGCTTGGCGGATGGGCAAACATCGCTAAGGAATACGCTACGAAGAGATACAGATCAAATCTTATCAACTGGGGTATGCTTCCGTTTGTAATGCAGGAGGACTACGCATTCTCGGTAGATGATTATATATTTGTACCGGGCATTATAGATGCTATCAAGAATAAGGATGATGTTATAAAGGCTTATGTTGTAGGCGATAACATGAAGGAGATCAAGCTTACTCTCGGCGAACTTACAGATGATGAGAGAAAGATCATTCTTGCGGGATGCCTTATTAATTTCTATAAGGAGTAGTCAATAGTAACATATCACGGGGTGAATCTTACGGGGGATTAATTATGCAGTTAGCAATGATTATCATACATGGAATAGCCGCCTGCGTGGGCTTATTGACGGTAATAATGCTCAATGGCAGGCAGGCCTCCTATTATCAGAGAATATTGTCGCTTACCGCTATATGTACCTTTATAGGTATGCTTTCGTACTTTTTTGAGCTTTGTGCTACCTGCAAGGAAGAGGCTTTTCTGGCGACGAGATACGGATATGTGGGCAAAAGCTATGCGATAGTCCTGTTTCTTATATTTGTAACGGATTATTGCGGGTTTCCTATGGGCCGGAAGCTTAAAACTGCACTTTTGTCCTTCAGTACTGTTCTTATGATGGTTGTACTCACAAGTCCGTATCACAAGCTTTACTATACGTCGGTCGATTTTGTTGATAACGGAGAGTTCAGGCATATTGTGCTTGGAAAAGGGGGAGTGTACTATCTCTTCATGGCGATGATGATTGGCATAATGCTGTCGTTCATTTATGTTGCCTTTAAGACGCTTCGCAAGGGAGACGGAAAGGAAAAGAACAGACTGATGCTTCTGTGTATGACAAGTGTTCCTCCGGCCGTGGCGCTCCTTCTCAATCTGTCACCTGCTCTTAAGGGTATCGATCCTACCCCGTTCGGTACGTTTTTGTCGTGCTTACTCCTTACTGTAAATGTAATGAAATACGGGCTTCTCGATACAAAGCAAATCGCTGAGACGCAAATTGTCGAGTCGACGGCAAACGGAGTAATTGTAGTAAGGGAAAACCTTAATTTTGTATTTGCAAACAAGAGTGCAAGAAAAATGTTTCCGGAGCTTGACGACCCTGATAGATATGAAGCTTTTGTGAAGGAGTTATTTGATGATATAGAGGATAAGCTTTGTGATACGATAAAGTACGAAAAAGATGACATAATATATGAGATGAATTATTCGGCACTTAAGAATGACGGTGTAGGCGGATACGGAAGCTCCCGAAGGACAATCGGTTATATGCTGTGGGTATTTGACAAGACGAGAGAGTACAAGAGAACCCAGGAGCTTATGGAGCTCAGAGATGCGGCGGAGCATGCCAACAGAGCGAAGACGATGTTCCTTGCAAATACGTCTCATGAGATAAGGACGCCTATGAACAGTATAATAGGCTTTGCTGATTTGGCTCTGGAGGAGGATGATATACAGGAGATAAGAGAGTGTCTTAGGTATATCAGGGATTCGGGAGAATCTCTGCTCCACATTATAAATGACATATTGGATTTGTCGCGGCTTGAATCAGGCAAGATGGTGCTTACGGAGTATGACTATAGCTTTGATAAGCTGTTCAGGGATGCCGGAGAGATGATTGTCCGGCAGGCGACGGAAAAGGGCTTGCTGTTTAATATGAGTATAGATGAAGCTCTGCCGAGAAATCTGAAGGGTGATTATAACAGACTTAAGGAGATTCTTGTAAATCTGCTCAGTAATGCTGTCAAGTATACTCCTAAGGGTGGAGTGTATCTTGATGCCATGCTTAAAAAGCTAAATGAGGACAGTGTTGATATAGAGATACATGTTAAGGATGACGGAATAGGTATACGTGAAGAGGATATAGAGCATATCTTTGATTCGTTTGAGCGTGTTGACAGAGATGTCAATTATCATATAGAAGGAACCGGACTTGGACTTCCTATAGTTAAGTCGCTTACCACACTCATGGGCGGAAGTATAGCTGTTACCAGTGAGTATGGAAAGGGCAGTGATTTCTGTCTCTGCATCAACCAAAAGCTTGCCAGTGTAGATGCAGCACCGGAAGGTACAGCTGACAATGTAACTGACAATAAGAAAAAGGATTCTCCTCAGAAGGCAGCCAGAAAATTCCAGGTGCGCGATTTCAACATGCTCATAGTGGATGATAATGATGTAAATCTTGTTGTTGAGAAGAAAATGCTTGAAAAGTATGGCGCAAATGTGGATACTGCATCGTCCGGCATGGCTTGTCTGGATATGGTCGAAAAGAAACACTATGACCTTATATTTATGGACCACATGATGCCGGAGATGGACGGTGTGGAAACTCTGAAAGAGATAAGAGCCAGGAAGAAGCTTAAATATATGCCAATTTATCTGGTTACGGCAAATGCGATAGTTGGCGTTAAGGAGGAGATGCTTGGAGTGGGCTTTGACGGATATATATCCAAGCCTATTGCCATGGAGGAGCTTGAAAAAGCATTGGAAACCGTTGTTCCTGTAGAAAAGCTCGTGTATGAGACGCAAAAAATTCCGAATAAGGAAGAAAAAACGGTGCCAAAGCTGCCGGTACCTAAGACTATAGATATGGGCATAGACAGTGAGTACGGTATAGCCAGGTGCGGAGATGCTATAGTATATCGCGAGGTGGTCGAGATGGTGCTTGCGAGCAGTGCGGATATAGAAGCCAGACTTAGACTGAGCATTAAAAACAATGATTTAAGTGGCTGCGAGACCGGCATAAATATCATGAAGAACAATCTGCGAGGCGTGGGTGCACGTGATGCCGGAGAAGAGGCCTACAGGCTTGAGAGACTTTTAATCAAAGATAACCTGACTGAGCTTGAGAATCAGCTGGAGGATTTTATTGATACCTATAGCGCAGTTATGAGAAAGCTTTCGAGGATGCTGAATGAGGCAGATTTTGCTGTATAAAGTATATGGTATAAATGTAGTGTACGTGATATAATGAGTGTTAGCGAGATGGAGCAAGCGTAGCTTGTTCATAGCGAGCGACGAATGACGATCACGATAGATTTCGAAGAAATCGTCAAGCACGAAGTGCGAATCGTGATATAATGAGTGTTAGCGAGCTTACATATTGTAAAGGAGGTATACAATGCATTTTTGGTTAGTGTTGTGGCTTATTGTAGCTGCTGCAATGATAATTGCTGAGATGGCATCGCTTGGGCTTACTACGATATGGTTTGCCGGTGGAGCCTTGGTTAGTGCTCTTGCGGCGTATCTGGGGGCACATTGGAGCATACAGGTTGTGTGCTTTGCCGTAGTGTCTGTTGTTATGCTTGTATTTACAAGACCAATAGTTGCCAAGCATATGATAAAGGCTCCTGAGAAAACTAATGTTGAAGGGCTTATAGGTCAGAGAGCGGTTGTTAAGGAAACCATCGATAACCTAAGGTCAGCGGGAGTGGTTACAATTAATGGCCTCGAATGGTCTGCAAGGTCGACAGATGACGAAGAGATTGAGACCGGAGCAGCAGTTGAGATAGTGGAAGTCAAGGGCGTAAAGCTCATGGTGAAAAAGGTAAATAAGGAGGTATAGAAATGAGTGTTGCATTGGCAGGAGGTTTGACGGCAGGACAGGTAGTAGCACTGTTCTTAGTATTTGTAGTAGTAGTTATAGCACTTGGTTCTATCAAGATTGTTCCGCAGGCACAGGCGTATGTCATAGAGAGCTTGGGAACCTATAAAGGAACCTGGTCGGTAGGCTGGCATGTGAAGATACCTATATTCGACAGAATAGCACACAAGGTGTCACTCAAGGAGCAGGTAGTTGATTTTGCACCACAGCCTGTTATCACAAAGGATAATGTTACCATGAGAATTGATACGGTAGTATTTTTCCAGATTACAGACCCAAAGCTTTATGCGTATGGTGTTGAGAAGCCTATTATGGCTATTGAAAATCTGACTGCAACTACACTTCGTAACATTATAGGTGATCTTGAGCTTGATCAGACTCTTACTTCAAGAGAGACAATCAATACCAAGATGAGAGCAACCCTTGATGAGGCTACAGACCCATGGGGTATCAAGGTAAACAGAGTTGAGCTCAAGAATATTATTCCGCCGGCTGCCATTCAGGATGCGATGGAGAAGCAGATGAAGGCGGAGAGAGAGCGAAGAGAGCAGATTCTTATCGCTGAGGGTGAGAAAAAATCGGCTATACTTCGAGCTGAAGGACAGAAGGAATCTCTTATACTTGCTGCAGAGGCAGAGAAGCAGTCAGCAATATTAAGAGCCGAGGCTACTAAGGAGGCTACGATTAAGAGAGCAGAGGGTGAGGCTCAGGCCATCCTTACAGTTCAGAAGGCAAATGCGGATGGTATAAAATATCTGAATGAGGCAAAGCCTGAGACAGCGGTTCTTACATTGAAGAGTCTTGAAGCGTTCGGAAAGGCTGCTGACGGAAAGGCTACAAAGCTTATCATACCGTCTGATATAGCAGGCGTTGCAGGTCTTGCAACCACTCTTGCGGAGGTTGTAAAGGATAGCGGCGATAAGAGCGAGTAATTATAGATATAAGATATAACGATTAAAAAATGGGTAGAATGTATGGCGAAAAAAATTGATTTACAAAGGGAGATACTCGAGGAGCTTAACGGCTATTGTGATAAGCTTATTGCAGTGCTGGAGCAGATTATAGCTGAGCTTCGGGAGGGAAGAAAGGATGATACAGGTGAGCTGTTTGACGCAGCGAGACAGGGGCTTAACTGGGTTATAGAGGTGTTCAATAACTGTGAGGATGTTATCAACAGGGATGAACAGCGTGTGGACAAATCCGGTATGGTTCAGGCTGTCGGAAGACTGGGAACTGTTCTTCGTGAGAATGATGATGTGAAGATAGCAGCCTGCCTTGAGGTGGATTTTCTTCCATTTTTGCAAAGCATGAATGAGATTTCAGCCCATGCAGACGAAATTTGTTGTCAAAATTAAAAATAAAGCCCAATTTTGACGAATGTTTTTGGCAAAATTGCATAAAAAATACTTTTAATATTTAGATTCTAATGTTATAATACACATATATTATGCTAAAAGGGGTGACATTATGATTAAAAAGGAAATGATAGCAATGCTCCTTGCGGGTGGACAAGGCAGCCGTCTTGGCGTTTTGACATCTAAGCTTGCTAAGCCCGCAGTAGCTTTCGGAGGAAAATATAAGATTATAGACTTTCCTCTCAGCAATTGTATAAATTCCGGAGTAGATACAGTCGGCGTACTTACCCAGTACAGACCACTCAGATTGAATCAGCATATCGGAATAGGTATCCCATGGGATTTGGATAGAAGCATAGGAGGCGTTACGGTTCTTCCGCCGTATGAGAAGAGCACGAACAGTCAGTGGTACACAGGTACTGCGAATGCTATATACCAGAACCTTGAGTACATAGATTATTATAATCCTGATTATGTACTTATCCTGTCCGGAGACCATATCTATAAGATGGATTATGAGGTTATGCTTGATTTCCATAAGTCAAGCAATGCTGATATTACATTGGCTACATATGCTGTGCCGATGGAAGAGGCGAGCAGATTCGGTGTGGTTATCACTGATGATAAGGGCTGCATTACGGAGTTTGAGGAGAAGCCGGAGCATCCAAGAAGCAATAAGGCCTCGATGGGTATTTACATATTTAACTGGCCGGTGCTTAGAGAGGCACTTATCACTATGAAGGACCAGCCTTCTTGTGACTTTGGTAAGCATATCATTCCATATTGCCATGAGAAGGGCAATAAGATATGTGCTTATGAGTATAAGGGATATTGGAAGGATGTTGGAACTCTCGGCTCATATTGGGAAGCTAATATGGAGCTTATCGATATCATTCCTGAATTCAATCTCTATGAGGAGTTCTGGAGAATTTACACAAAGAGTGATGTGCTTCCGCCACAGTATATCGCATCTGATGCAAGTGTTACTAAGAGCATCATAGGTGAAGGAACTGAGGTTTACGGAACTGTTGAGAGCTCGGTAGTGGGTTCCGGTGTATCTATAGGTAAGGGCGCTATAGTAAGGAACTCCATCATTATGAATGGTGCTGTTATCGAGGACGGTGCTATCATAGATAAGGCTATTATAGCTGAGGGCGTTGTGATAGGAGCCGGTACAGAGCTTGGCGTAGGAGAAGAGGCACCAAATGAGCTTGCTCCGCATATCTATTCGTTTGGACTTGTAACAATCGGAGAGAATTCGGTTATACCTGCCGGCGTAAAGATAGGTAAGAATGTTGCTATCTTCGGACAGACTACTATTGACGAATATCCGGACGGATTACTCAAGAGTGGTTCAAGTATTATAAAGGTAGGTGAATAGTATGAGAGCTATAGGTATAATATTAGCCGGTGGAAATAACAGCAGAATGGGTGATTTGTCAGCAAAGAGAGCCGTAGCGGCTATGCCGATAGTTGGTAGCTACAGAGCTATTGATTTCACCTTATCAAACATGACTAATTCGCATATCCAGAAGGTTGCGGTATTTACACAGTATAATTCACGTTCGCTTAACGAGCACCTTAACTCGTCTAAGTGGTGGGATTTCGGTAGAAAGCAGGGAGGCTTGTATGTATTTACACCAACCATAACTGCTACAAATAATTTCTGGTATAAGGGTACAGCAGATGCTTTGTATCAAAATATCAATTTCCTGAAGGCAGCACATGAGCCGTATGTTGTCATCGCGTCAGGAGATGGTATCTACAAGATGGATTACAATAAGGTTCTTGAGGACCATATCGCAACAGGAGCAGATATAACTGTTGTATGTAAGGATATCAAGCCGGGTGAGGATGATTTAAGCAGATTCGGTGTTGTCAAGGTTGATGATGATAACAGAATTATCGGATTCGACGAGAAGCCGCTTATTGCAGAGACTAACACCGTATCAATCGGTGTGTATGTAGTCAGAAGAAGACAGCTCATCGAGCTTCTTGAGGCTTGTGCGGCAGAAGGAAGAACGGACTTCGTAAATGATATTCTTATCAGATACAAGGGAGTTAAGAAGCTGTATGCATACAAGATGGATTCTTATTGGAGAAATATAGGTACGGTAGAATCATACTTTAATACCAATAAGGATTTCCTGAATAAGGAGATTAGAGATTATTTCTTCAGAGAGCATCCGGATGTGTATTCTAAGGTTGAGGATTTACCGCCTGCTAAGTACAATGGTGAAGCAGTGGTGAATAACAGCCTTGTAGCGAGCGGATGTATTATCAATGGTACAGTTGAGGATTCGATTCTGTTCAAGAAGGTATACGTTGGAAACAATTGTGTAATCAAGAACTCTATTATATTGAATGATGTACATATAGGTGATAATTCATACATAGAGAACTGTATAATTGAGAGTAGAGATACACTTCGTGCGAACACGGTTCGTACAGGTGAACCTAATCAGATAAAGGTTGTTGTAGAGAAGAATTTCAGATATTCTCTATAGAACGTGGAAGAAGAGAAGGTATAAAGGGGGATAAATAAAATGCAGATTACTGACGTGAGGGTACGTACTGTAGCAAAAGAAGGCAAAATGCGTGCAGTAGTGTCTATAACTATCGATGAGGTGTTTGTTGTTCATGATATTAAGGTTATCGAGGGTGATAAGGGGTTATTCATCGCGATGCCTAGTAGAAAGGCAGTAGACGGAGAATATAGAGACATTGCACATCCTATTAATTCTGAGACAAGAGATATGCTTCAGAGTATTATATTGAAGGCATATGAAGAGGCAGCTTTGACGGAAACTCAGGAATAGAATATGTAAAGGGGCTGTATGATGCAGCCCCTTTTTAAATCAAAAAAAGTGAGGTAAGAGATGGAAGAAGAGTACAGCGTAACAGTCGCGGATTTGATAGAGAAGATGAATCTCATCAATCATACTCCGGAGATTGATACAGAGAAGATACTTATCAAGGATCCTAATATGAACAGACCTGCAGTCCAGCTTGCGGGATTCTTTGAGCATTTTGATGCGGCACGTATACAGATATGTGGAAATGTAGAGCATGCATACATAGCGAGCATGCATACCGAAGAGGAAAATATAAAGATATTTGACAAGCTTTTCTCGTACAAGATACCTTGTCTTATCTTTTGCAGAAATATTAAACCGTATGATTTTATAATTGAAGCGGGAAGAAGACATGGCATACCTATACTAACGGATTGCTCTGAGACAACCTCTGAGTTTGTTCACGAGGTAGTCAGATGGCTACATGTTCAGCTTGCTCCGAGAATCTCTATTCATGCCGTACTAGTCGATGTATACGGTGAGGGCGTGCTTATCATGGGTGACAGTGGTATCGGTAAGAGCGAGGCCGCACTTGAGCTTATCAAGAGAGGCCATCGTCTGGTTGCTGATGATGTAGTAGAGATTAAGAAGGTAAGTGATGAGACTCTGGTAGGTAGTGCACCGGAGATGACGAAGTTCCTTATCGAATTAAGAGGTATCGGTATCATAGATGTGAAGAGCATGTATGGAGTAGAGTGTGTCAAGGAGACTCAGACCATAGATCTTGTAATCAATCTGGAGGAATGGGACAAGAATGCCAGCTATGACAGATTCGGTACTGAGGACAAATATACTGAGTTTCTTGGAAACAAGGTTGTAAGTCATTCTATTCCAATCAGACCGGGTAGAAATATAGCCATAATCGTTGAGTCTGCTGCAGTCAACCACAGACAAAAGAAGATGGGATACAATGCTGCAAAGGCATTGTATGATAAGGTCACAAGAAACTTGATGAACAGCTCAAATAATAAATAATAAGAACAAGAGGAGATAAGAGATGGCAAAGTATGTATTTGGTGTAGACATTGGAGGAACAACTGTAAAGATAGGTCTTTTCACAGCAGAAGGCGAGATGATTGACAAGTGGGAGATACCTACCAGAACTGATGAGGGCGGAATGTACATCCTCGGAGATATCACAAAGTCTATCGAAGATAAGCTGGCTGAGAAGAAGATAGATAAGTCAGACGTGGAAGGTATCGGTATGGGAGTACCGGGACCTGTCAAGGAGGATGGTACAGTGCTTCGTTGTGCGAACCTTGGCTGGGGAATCTTCAATGTGGCTGAGGAGCTTAGTAAGCTTACAGGACTCAAGGTAAAGGCCGGAAACGATGCGAATATGGCTGCACTTGGCGAGATGTGGCAAGGCGGCGGTAAAGGCTATGAAAACATCGTTATGGTCACTCTGGGCACAGGTGTAGGTGGCGGAATCATATTAAACGGAAGGATGCTTTCTGGTGTAAACGGTGCAGGCGGAGAGATAGGACATATTCAGGTAAATGATGACGAGACGGATGTGTGCGGCTGTGGAAAGAAGGGCTGTCTTGAGCAGTATACATCAGCTACAGGTATAGTAAGAATGGCCAGCCGAGCTCTGGTAAATACTGACAGACCATCAAGTCTGCGTAGCGTACAGTATATTTCTGCAAAGGAAGTATTTGATGCGGCCAAGAATGGTGATGAGCTTGCTATGGAGCTTGCAGAAAATCACGGAAAGTGTCTCGGTAAGGCGCTTGCCCAGATAGCGTGTGTTGTTGACCCAGACGTGTTCGTAATCGGTGGTGGCGTATCAAGAGCCGGAGAAATCCTCACAAATCTTACATCGAAGTATTTCCAGGAATATTGCTTCCACGCATGCAAGAAGACACAGTTTAAGCTTGCAACACTTGGAAATGATGCCGGAATGTACGGAGGAGCTTGTGCAATTATAACAGGATAAAAAATATTAGTAGCCAACAGGGACAGGAAAAGTGGCTTTTTAAAAAGCCACTTTT